>JBEIFE010000530.1:0-1921 GCA_040382575.1 Candidatus Sericytochromatia bacterium | reverse complement strand
TCGACGCCGTCGTGATCGCCACGGGCAACGACTGGCGTGCCATCGAGGCCGGTGCCCACGCATGGGCCGCCCGTGACGGGCACTACGCTCCCATGGCCCGCTGGTCGAAGGATGCCGAGGGCTGCCTGGTGGGCGAGATCGAGCTGCCCATGCCCCTGGGCATCGTCGGCGGCTCCATCCAGCTCCACCCGATGGCTCAGGTCGCGCTCAAGTTCCTGCGCGTCCGCACGGCACGCGAGCTGGCCGAGGTGACGGTGGCCGTGGGGCTCGCCCAGAATATGGCCGCCCTGAGGGCCCTCTCCACGGTGGGCATCCAGCGCGGCCACATGGCCCTGCATGCGCGCTCGGTGGCCGTCACGGCCGGTGCGCGCGGCGAATGGGTCGACCGCATCGCCGAGCGTCTGGTTGCCGAGCAGGACATCAAGGTCACGCGCGCGGCCGAGTTGCTGCTCGAGCTCCAGGGCGGCGACGCGCGGTGAGCGAGACCGTCGCCACGGCCCCGGCCAAGCTGATCCTGGCCGGCGAGCACGCGGTGCTGCACGGGCACCCGGCGATCGCCCTGCCGTTTCCGGCACTGCTGACCCGCGTCACCGTCACGCCCGGGCAGGACACGCTCGTCTCGGATCGCTACCTCGACCGGATGGTGGCCCTCGACGACATGTCGCCCGGCCCCCTCGCGCCCCTGTGCGAGGCTCTGCGTGAGGTCCGCATGTGGCTCGGCCGCATGGATCGCGCGTGGCAGCCCGTGGACGTCGCCATTCATGGGGACATCCCACCGGGATCGGGGCTCGGCAGTTCGGCGTCCGTGCTGGTCGCGGCCATCCGGGCAGCCTTCGCCCACCACGGCAGCCAGCCGCCCGTCGCCCTCGTTCGCCAGATGGCGACCCGCGCCGAATCGCTGGCGCACGGCACCTCGTCGGGCCTCGACCCCGCCACCGTCTCGGCACCTGGTCCCATCCAGTTCATCCGGGGACATGCGCCCGTCGAGCTGCGCATCGGTCGGCCGTTCACCCTCGTGGTCGCCGATTCGGGCCGCGCCGTCGCGACGCGCGACCAGGTCGCCCGCGTGCAGGCGCGCCTCGACTGCGACGCCGCCGCCCGCTTGGTACTCGATCGCTTCGAGGGGCTCGCTTCCCGCATCGGAGAGGCCCTCGAGTACGGTGAGCTCGAGGCGCTGGGGCTCGCCCTCGACGACACCCACGAGGCCCTCGTGACCCTGGGCGCGAGCGACGATTCCCTCGATGGCCTCGTGCGGGTCGCCCGGGCCGCGGGAGCTCTCGGGGCCAAGCTCTCGGGAGCGGGCGGGGGCGGCTGCGTACTCGCCCTGGCCCCCGATGGCGATGGCGAGGCGATCGCCGCGGCCTGGCGCGACCTGGGCTGCCCACACGTCTGGACCCAGACCTACCCGGAGCCCGCATGAACCCGCTGGAAGCCCGCAAGCTCGACCACCTGCGCCTCTGTCTCGAGGAGGACGTCTCGACCCGCCACCGCACGGGCTTCGAGGCCTACACCTTTCTGCACGACGCGCTGCCGGACCTCGATCTCGAGGCGATCGACACGCGCGTGACCTTCCTGGGCCGGACCTTCGACGCACCGTTGCTCATCTCCTCGATGACGGGCGGGCCGGAGCTCGGACGGCGCATCAACGAGAACCTGGCGCGGGCCGCCGAGTTGCGGAACATCCCCTTTGCCCTGGGCTCGCAGCGCATCATCCGCGAGCGCCCCGAGACGGCCGCCTCGTTCGCCGTGAAGGACGTCGCCCCGGGCGTGTTCCTGATCGGCAACGTCGGAGCCGTGCAGCTCAACGAGGGCTTCACACCCGCCGACTGCCAGGCGCTGGTGGAAGCCGTCGGGGCCGATGCCCTCTACCTGCACCTCAATCCCCTGCAGGAAGCCATCCAGCCGGGCGGAGACACGCGGT
>JBEIFE010000529.1:0-1921 GCA_040382575.1 Candidatus Sericytochromatia bacterium | reverse complement strand
ACGAAGTTCCTCGTGGACCGCGAGGGGAACGTGGTCGAGCGTTACGCTCCCACCACGGAGCCCTCGGCCATCCAGGAGCGCATCGAGCAGCTCCTGGGCTGAAGCCCCCTGAGAGCCCGGCCTGTCCGGGCTCTCGCCTTCACAGGGTATCCAGGAACGTGGCCGTGGCCTCCACGAGCTGGCGCTGCTGCTCCTCGCGCGACACCGTCGCTTCCCGATCCCCGTCCTGGAAGCCATACCAACCGAACTGGGAGTGGTTTCCGCCCTCGATCGCCACGCGCGTCGTCGCCTCGGGCAGGAGTTTATCGACCCGGGCGATCCGGTCGGGCGTCGAGAGGCCATCCAGCGTCCCCGAGACGGAAAGCACCTTGAGCGATCGCTTCGAGAGATCCGTCGAATCGGCCGGATAAGATGCCCAGAAAACGAGCCCGTTCACGGTGTCCGCATGCTGCTCGGCGTACAGGGCCGCCACGACGCCGCCCACGGAATGACCACCAACGGCCCATCTCTTCACCCCGGGATGCCGTCCCATCACGGCCGTCGCCGCCTCGGCGTTCGAGAAGGCGAGACCGAACGGCACGCGCGGGATGGCCACCAGGAAACCCCGTGCGGCCAGGGCCATCGCGGCCGGACCGTACGCGCGCGGATCCACGTAGCCCCCGGGATAGAACACGAGCCCCGCCCGGGGCGTACCGCTTGCGGGGACGAAGGTGAGGTCGTCGAAAGTCGTCACCGTGACGGTGTCCGAGCTCTTCAGCTGCGCGAGTGCCTCGGGCATGACGGACGCCAGGAAGAAGCGTTTGCCACCCGTGGTGGGATCCTGTGGGCCGGTGGCGCATCCGGTCGCAGCAAGCGCGACGAGTAGGAAGACGGCGGGGATGCGACGGCTCGGGAAGACTGGACGCACGGGACCTCCACCGGACGGACGACCATGGCATGATAGGCCATCGAAGCAAGAGGAGCCTCCCCATGCCCACCCCGACCTGGATCCTGGCCGCCGGAATCGCCACGGCCAGCCTCGCTCCGGCGCCCATGACCCCCCCGCAAGCGGACCCGACCGTCGCTCTGGCGCTCGGGCTGGGAGCGGGGCTGGTGGCGATCGCCCCACCTTTCCTGGGCGCCAACGCCGTCGTGAGCCTGGGGACGGCCGCCGCGGTGAGCACCCTGCCCTATGCCTATGTCCGGCAGCCGTGGCGAGCCGCGGGAGCGCCGCTCGCGCTCCTCGGGTCGGGGCTGCTGGGTGCCGTCCTGGGCAATCGGGTCGCCCTGCCCCTGCTGGCGGGGCGATCGCCGTCGCTCGGTAGCGATACCGGCACGGACTGGGCCGAGGGTGGCTTCCTGGTGGGCCTGGCCCTCTTCGAGGTCTTCTCGGCCTGGGACGCCTGGCGCCTGGCCAGCGAATCAGCGCCCCCCGCGAGCCCGCAGCTCGAGGTGAAATAATCGCGGAGCCTCGCGCGAAGCGGGCCAGAGCGCTTCGAGGCTCTTCACGGGCTGCCCGGGGGGCAAACCGAATCGCTCCAGCCCCCACTCACCGCCCGGAGGGATCCTCAGGCGTCCCACCTCGCGACCCTCCACCCCGAGCATCCGGAACGTCAGCCCGGCCGCGCGCGGACCGGTCTTGAAAGCGAGGGCCGCGAGCGGCGTGGCGTCTTGCAGCGTGACGACGAGGCGCCCAGGCTGTGCGGCCTGACCGAGCCACTCGGTGTCGGGGTCGCCGTCGACGGCACACTCGGCCTCGTGAAAGCCGCCCGGATCCGTGATGGCCGCCTCGACGGCAGCCACGGGGACGGCTCCAGCAACGAAGGGCGCTCGCCTACCGCGCTCCGAGCCGACGACCGTCGGACGCCGGGCGCACCAGAGCACCGGATAAGCAGCCAGCGAGCTCCTCCCATCCGGGCAAGCCCGGACGGACCCATCGGGT
>JBEIFE010000528.1:0-1923 GCA_040382575.1 Candidatus Sericytochromatia bacterium | reverse complement strand
GGGCGTCATCGGCCTGCAAGGCGAAGAGCCCGTGCTCGGTCAGGCTCACCGGGTCGAGATCCTGCTGGGACTCGACTACCCGCGCTCGGCGCCGACGGCCCGGTTCCTGTCGCCAGTGGTGAACCCCAACGTGTTCCCGGACGGCCGGATCTGCCTGGGGTTCGTCTGGACGATGGCCGAGACGCTGTCGGAAATGGTGCTCCGGATCGGGCGGCTCATCCAGTACGACCCCGAGATCCTGAACCTGGAAAGCCCCGCCGACGCGAACGCGGCGGCCTGGGCCTCGAGAAACCATGCCCGGTTCCCGTTCGGGCAGGTGACCTTCCGCGGGGACGGGGCGAAACGGTCGGGCGGGGTGCTGTCCTGGGAGGAGCTCTGAGCGTGGACGGGCTGCTCTGGGAGGAGTGCGAGGACGTCCTGAGGCCGACCCCGCGCGCCTGGGAGCCCTGGAGTCCGGGCGGGGACGCCACGTTCGCACCGGCCTTCTTCGAGGCCGGGGTGCTCGAGACCATGCGTGAGCACGTCGAGCACGACCCGTGGCGTGAGCACGGCGGGCTGCTGTTCGGGGACCTGTTCGAGGATCCCGTCCGCGGGCCCTACGTGCGGCTCGTGCAGGCTTTGCCCGCGCGCCGGACGGAGGGATCCGGGCTGTATCTGCGCTTCACGGCAGAAACCTGGGAGGTCCTGCGGGCGGACCCGGCATGGCCCGGGGAGCGGGCGCTGCTCGGGTGGTACCACTCGCATCCGGGGCTCGGGGTGTTCCTGTCGGGCACCGATCTCGGGACGCAGCGGCGGCACTTCGGGCATCCATGGTGCGTGGCCGTGGTGCTCGATCCGCTGGCCGAGACCTGGGGAGCTTTCGTGGGTCCCTATGGCCGGCCCGTGACGCCGCGCATGCTGGAGACGGTTCGTGGAAGCCGCGCGTGACGTCTTCGGCGTCCGCTGGTTCGCGGATCCGTCCCCCGAGCCCGGGATCGCCGCGGCCTCGGCGGCGGTCTCATGGACGCTCGACCTGGACCTCGATGCGGAGCTCGCCAACCTGGTGGGGCAGCGCGACATGGTCTCGGGGGAGGTGTTCAGGCCCGGCGATCGGATCTATTACTGCCACGCATGTGCGCTGGGGTACCACCCGGACAGCTGGGCCTACCTGGAAAGCGCCTGCGCACAGTGCCAGGAAGCCGATCGCGTGGCCCGGTACGTGCTTGGGACGACGGTCCGGCCGTGGCACGCGGCGTGGCGGACGCAGTTCGCGATCGCCGGTTGGCGCTTCCAGCGCGGGGACGGGGTGATCCACCTGCTGGCGGCGGGGAAGCCCCTCGAGCTGAGACCCGAGCCCGAGAACCCCCACGATGCGAACGCCGTGGCCGTGTGGGCCGAGGGCGTGAAGCTGGGGTACGTGCCGCGGCAGCTGGCACCGCGGGTGGGAGAGCTGTGGAACGGCCGGCGCCTGGTCGTGACGGTGGGGTCGGTCGACCGGGAGGCGCCCCCGTGGCTGCGGTGCTTCGTGCGCTGCGAGGAGCACGAGGATGCGCCTGCGGGGTGGTGACGCATGAACGAACTGTTTTTCACGGTCGAGAATGCACCCGAGGGTGGCTACATCGCCCGGGCGCACGGACCTGCGATCTTCACCGAGGCCGACACCCTGGATGAACTGCGTGAGCAGGTGCGGGATGCCGTACGCTGTCACTTCGAAGAGGGGCAAGCCCCCAGGGTTATCCGTTTACACTTCGTTCGCGAAGAGGTCATCGCCGTTTGAGGCTCCCGAGAGATCTCACGGGGAGGGAACTTGCTCGGGCTCTGAACGTGCTGGGCTACACCGTGACCCGGCAATCGGGCAGTCACATGCGCCTCACGACATACCAGCACGGGGAACAAAGTATCGCGATTCCGGGGGGGGGGGGGGGGGGGGGGGGGGGGGGGGGG
>JBEIFE010000527.1:0-1923 GCA_040382575.1 Candidatus Sericytochromatia bacterium | reverse complement strand
TGCGGTTGGGGCCGCCACCCAGGACGATCACGCGCTCGCGGTCGGTGGGCGGGCACTCGTCCTCGAGCTCGTAGCACGAGTAGACGTAGGGCGTCTCGGCGGCGAACTCGGCCCCGCAGGTATCGACCTGCTTGTAGGTGGGGACGATGCCGTGCTGCCGGCGCAGGGCGCGGACCTGGAGCTCGTCGAGGTTCCATAGGGCAGCGAGGCGCGCATCCGCGAAGCCCATGCGCTTGGCCTCGCGCAGGGCCTCGAGGGCGTCGGGAGTGAGGGGGGCGACCGGTGCTGATTGCGGGTTGCCGACCGGGCCAGCGGCGGCGACAAAGGTCGGGGCCAGGTCCGCGAGGGCCCGTTCGGCCGCGACGAGGCCCGCGAGTTCCGAGACGAAGAACGGATCGACACCCGTGCGGCGGGCGACCTCGTCGACGGACATGCCGGATTCGAGCGCGCGGCCCATGGCGAACAGGCGGGTGGCCGTGGGGCGTGCGAGGCGGGTCTCGAGGTCGTCCGAGGGGCCGTGCAGGAGGCCGGTGGCGCCGATCTCGAGCGAGACGATCGCCTTTTGTAACGATTCCTTGAACGTGCGGCCGATGGCCATGACCTCGCCGACGGCGCGCATCGAGGTGCCCAGGAGCCCCACGGGGTCGCCGAACTTCTCGAAGTCGAAGCGCGGGGCCTTGGTCACGACGTAGTCGATGGTGGGCTCGAAGCAGGCCGTGGTGCCCGTGATGTCGTTGCGCAGCTCGTCGAGGTGGTAGCCGACGGCCAGCTTGGCGGCGAGGCGGGCGATCGGGAAGCCCGTGGCCTTGCTCGCGAGTGCGCTGGAGCGCGAGACGCGCGGGTTGATCTCGATCATGACCATGCGGCCGGTGCGCGGGTTCACGCCGAACTGGACGTTGGCGCCGCCCGTGTCGACCCCGATGGCCCGGATGGCGCGGATCGCGGCATCGCGCATGAGCTGGTAGTCGTGGTCCGGCAGCGTGAGGGCCGGGGCGACGGTCCAGCTGTCGCCGGTGTGGACGCCCAGCGGGTCGAGGTTTTCGATGGTGCAGACGATGACGACGTTATCGCGGCCGTCGCGCATGACCTCGAGCTCGAATTCCTTCCAGCCGACGAGGCCTTCTTCCACGAGCACCTGACCGATGGGGCTCGCGGCGAGGCCCTGCTCGACCAGGCTCCGGGCCTCGTCCAGGGTGTGGGCGATGCCGCCGCCGGTGCCCCCCAGGGTGAAGGAGGGGCGCACGACCAGGGGCAGGCCGATGCGCTCGAGGACCTGGCTGGCCTCGGCCCAGCTCGTGACGGTCTCGCTCGCGGGCAGGTCGAGCCCGACGCCTTCCATGGCTTCCTTGAAGCGGGCGCGGTCCTCGGCGCGCTCGATGGTTTCGGCCTTCGCCCCGATGAGCTCGACGCCGTACCGCGAGAGGATGCCGCGCGAGTCGAGCTCCATGGCGAGGTTGAGGGCCGTCTGACCGCCCAGGGTGGGCAGGAGGGCGTCGGGGCGCTCGCGCTCGAGGATGGCCTCGAGGACCTCGGGCACGAGCGGCTCGATGTAGGTGCGGTCGGCCAGCTCCGGGTCGGTCATGATGGTCGCGGGGTTGCTGTTGACCAGCACGACCTCGTAGCCTTCCTCGCGGAGAGCCTTGCAGCCCTGCGTGCCGGAGTAGTCGAACTCGCAGGCCTGCCCGATGACGATGGGGCCGGCGCCGAGCACCAGGATCTTGCGGAGGTCGGTACGACGCGGCATGGGCCTACCCGTGGGCGTAGATGCGCCCCGAGGGCCGCATCATGTGGAAGAACGTGTCGAAGAGGTAGCGCGAGTCGTGGGGGCCCGGGGCCGCCTCGGGGTGGTACTGGACGGACATGACGGGCAGGGTGCGGTGGCGCATGCCCTCGAGGGTGCCGTCGAAGAGGTTCACGTGGGTG
>JBEIFE010000526.1:0-1923 GCA_040382575.1 Candidatus Sericytochromatia bacterium | reverse complement strand
GTACGAGGAGGCGTTCAACCAGCAGAACCTGTTCGAGCGAGGTGAACAGCCCGAACGGACGGCGTACCTGATCGGGGAGCTACAGCGACGCCTCGGGCGTCTCGAGGATGCCACCGCATGGTTCCAGCGAGCGATCTCCCTCGACTCGGCTCTCGGGGAAACGGCCCGGGCGACGCGCTAGCAAATGCTCGTCGTGGACGAGGTGCGCCGCTATGATTCGATGCTTGCCCGGGTCGAGGTCCTCGAACCGTTGAGCCTGTCCGAACGACATCTCCTGGCCACGCTGGCCGAGCCAGGTCGACACGCCGGCAGCCGGATCGTGTGTGAGCAGAATGCCCCCGGTACGAGCATGTTCGTCGTCGTCACCGGGGACGCCCGGGTGGAGGTCGATGGTCAGGCCGTCGCAACGCTGGGGCCTGGTCAGGTTTTCGGCGAGATGTCTCTGCTGACGGGGCGGAGGAGATCGGCGACCGTGACCTCTTCGGGTTTGCTCGAGGTCCTCGAGATCAAGCGGCCGGCTTTCAAGGCCATCCTGCAGGCCAATCCCGAGACGGCAGACCGGATCGGAGAACTCGTCGCCCTCCGGCAGGCTGCCCGGGATGCCCTCGTCGAGGCCCGGGACGCGATCGCCCCGGGCGAGAGTGCCGTGGAGCGATTCCGCGAGGTCTTCGAACTGCCCTGATTGTCTACGGATCCACGTTCCCAGATGCATATATCGCCCGAGATCCGCATGATTGGCGGATCTCGGGATTTTTTTGATCTTTTTTCGTCGAGGGAGTAGTCAAGCAAGCGAGCCGGGTGTACAACAGTGGTTAAGAGAGAGTAAATGAGGGTTAAACTCGATGTCGGGTTGCCCCTCGATCACGAAACGAGGCTACGGATGAAGAAGGTTTTCACCTGGCTTGCCCTGGGCGCCGTACTGGCCGGCTGCGGCCTGACGCCCGCCACCGGATGGGGGAGCAATGGCCTCACCTCGGCACGCAAGGTGCGCCCCGCAAACGCGAAGCCCTGGACGATCATCGTCCACCTGGCGGCCGAGAACAATCTGTATCCGTTCGGTATCGAGGACCTGAACGAGATGGAGGCTGGCATCGACCCCACCCAGGTGAACCTGGTCGTGCTGTTCGATGGGACGCGCAATGGCGATTCCGCCGTGTACACCATCGAGCGGGATGCGGCCGGCAAGAACTCCACGATCGTCACGAAGCCCAATACCGCCGTTCCCTTCATCCCGCCCAGCCGCGAGATCGACTCGGGGAACGTCGAGCTGGTCAAGACCTTCGGCGACTGGGCCATCCAGAACTATCCTGCCGACCACTACGGAGTGATCTTCTGGGATCACGGTTCGGGCATCTTCCGCAAGGGTCAGGGCTTCCAGCCCACGTCCTTCGTCTCGAAGGGCTTCGGCTGGGATGACAATGGCAGCCACATGGAGACGTCTGACCTCAGCAAGTTGATCCCGGCCTGGTCCGCGCGCGCCGGCAAGCCGATCGACATCGTCGCTTTCGATGCCTGCCTGATGGGGCACGTCGAGCTCGGCTATCAGATCAAGGGATCGGCCGACTACTTCGTCGCCTCCGAAGAGCTCGTTCCGGGCGCCGGTTTCGACTACAAGGGTTTCGTATCGGGCATCCAGGGTGGTATCGCCCCCCGCCAGCTCGCCTCGCACATGGTCGATGCGTTCGCACGCAGCTACCAGCCCGGTGGCGCTCAGAACCCGAGTACTCGCGCCGTCGACTACACGATGTCGGCGATCGACGTGAATGCCCTTTCCGACAAGCTGGTGCCTGCCCTCAACGATTTCTCGGGAGCCCTCCGGGCGAGCCTCCCGACCGACAAGGCCTCGTTCCTGTCGGCCCGGCAGGCCACGCAGACCTACTACAACCGGGACTGTGCCGACATCGGTCACTTCGCGGAACTCGC
>JBEIFE010000525.1:0-1926 GCA_040382575.1 Candidatus Sericytochromatia bacterium | reverse complement strand
GCCGTGAAATCTCCGGGCAAGATCTGGATGCGGCCACCTCCGACCATGTCCGCCTGACCAGATCTTGACAGCTCGCGCGCGAGGCGAGCGTATTCGGCGGGTTGTCCGCTGGCCAGGATCGATTGCATCGAAGCGACCGTACAGGTCGTCGCGCCCAGTCCCTGATAGATGGAGGACGGGTCGGCAAGGTCGGAGACCAGACTCCGGACGAGATCTTGTCCTGCAGGCATTCCGACCACGGCCGAGCCGTTCAACGCCAGCAATTCGTGGAGATGCGTGAGCAGGGACTTGCCGTTCGCATCCAGACTTTCAAGCGCCTTGCTGTCTTTGAGGCGCACCAGACCTGCCAGGCAGGCGGGGTCACTCGCGAACGTGGCCTTCAGGACATCGAATGGCTCGACGAGAACGGCAAGAGGGCTGGTGCTCGCCCGGCTCGTGCTGGATCCGGTGGAAAGCGATCCAATGCCAGCGGAACCGGCAGAAGAAGAACGGGCAGATGTCCCCGACGCGGTTCCAAGCACCGGCTGAGTCACCGGTCTGGATTGAGACAAGGTGCCGGGCGAAATGAGCGATCCGGTGGGTGTCCGGAGCGGGGTCCCCCCCGTGGAGCTTATGGCCATGCATCACCTCTGAAACATCGGGTGCGCGACACATGTCTCTGATACCCCGTATCTACACATTTTCGTCGTGACATCAGTTCAGAAGATCGAGGATACCTGCACCTCTGGTGGATTGATCCGTCCCGACTTGAATGACATGTATCCACAACTGCTGGCATCGGGTCAATTACGCATTAAGTTGATGTTTTTTCAGGTCAATCTTCGCCACCGTCACCGATGACCAACCCGTACATCCTTCGCCGGTGCCCGATAAGCAGACCGGCAGTTTTACTCGAAGTTGAAAGGACACGTGAAGTCATGCGCCATCACACCGTGATTCTCGCCACGCTCCTGACCGTGCAGCCTGGCTGCGCCACCGTGAACCAGGCCATGCCGTCTACCGCCGGCCCGCTGGTAGACCAGGCGAGCCAGACCATGCCCGTGACGTCCGCTTCCATCACCCGTACCGGTAGCATCCGCATCGTCGGTGGCACGATGGACTACCGTCGCATCCAGTATGTCAGCACGGACATCGCCGCAGCTCGCGTCACCGTTCTGGATGCGAACAACAATGCCGTGGTGGCCCAGGTAACGTTCACCGGAGCAAGCTTGCTCTCCCACCTCAACACCTCGACCCGGGTCTTCACTTTCAATGTCGACAACCTGCCGATTGCAAGTTCGACCCGGCCATCAGGCTTCAGCTATCAGGCCCGTGTCGACGTATACCTGGATACCGGACTTGGCACCGGAATCGGTAGCAGCACTTCTTCCGCCTTCAGCGTGAACTCCTCGCAGGTGACCACCGTCCAGATGCCTGCGCTCACCCTGACCGCAACGCCGCTGGGTGGCGCCACCGCATCCCTTTCGATCACCGATTCACCCGCTCCAGCCGTGTTGATTCGCTGACCCGGGGTCCACAGGACGATGAAGGCCAGGACGATGTGGATGCAGACCCGGATGACGAGCGTCCTTCATCGGGGAATGGCACTTTCGCTGCTGTTTGCCCTGGCCGGTTGCAGGGTGGTTCCCACGGTGGCGACTGCGCATCCGCGACTGGAATCAAGCACTACGCCCCGAACGAGCTCACGGGAATCCACGGCCGAGCCCGGACAGGTGCAGGTATCGGTGCCGCTCACGGGACGGTCGATCCAGGTGGTGGCCTCCCAGGTTCGTTCGATCCGGGTCATCCTGACGGGTCACACGGGAAAGCAGACCGAAAAGCGCAACCTGCGCACCAACGTTTCGGGCCGCGCCCTGTCCTTCGAGACGATCAACCTGCCACCCGGCACTTACACGCTCAAGGTGATCGCATTCATGGATCAGGACG
>JBEIFE010000524.1:0-1928 GCA_040382575.1 Candidatus Sericytochromatia bacterium | reverse complement strand
CGTGTGCTCTTCCGATCTGGTCCGGGGTCGCCGTCGGGTGACATCGGGCATCATCGACCGATGGCACGGGAACAGGGGTCAATCGTCAGGGACGGGTTGCCTCGAACTTGAACAGGGCCAGACGGCGGCTCAGCAAGTGCTCCCACGAGACATCTCGGCGATCGGCGTGGATCGGGTTCGTGCGTAACACGTCCTGTCGCCGGTCCCTTCCTTCCAGGAAGCGGGAAGCTTCAGGTGCCTTCTTGATTCGGTTCTGGGGAAGATCGCCGTACGACAGACTCTTCATGCGGGAAACCTCCGGGTCGTCACACCTGCAAGCAGGCCTGAACATAACTTACCCGGTGGGTTCGTCGCTGCCCTGGTAGGATTGTCGTGATTCTTTTGGCCTTTCGTCACCCGTTCACGTGACAGACGTCAGATTCACGAGATCGAGGTGGTCCCGCCGGGTGAAATGGTGGATAAGTGGGGAAAGAGTCGTCGAATGTTCCTCGTCCGGGAGGCCCCCTTGCGCCATCATGTCTCGTCCCGTGTCCAGGGGTTCACCGAGTCGGTCATTCGTGAGATGACGCGCCTCTGCCAGTTGCATGGCGGTATCAACCTGGCGCAGGGATTTCCGGATTTCCCGGCGCCCTCTGCTCTCAAGGAAGCAGCTTGCCGCGCGATCATGGCCGACGTGAATCAGTACGCCATCACCTGGGGGGCCAGACCGCTCCGGGAAGAGATCGCCCGGAAGGCACGCGACTTCAACGGAATCCCCGGGGTCGATCCTGAATCCCATGTCACCGTCACGTGTGGCGCGACCGAGGCCATGATGGCCGTCATGCTCTCGGTGATCGAGCCCGATGACGAGGTCATCGTGTTCGAACCCTTCTACGAGAACTACGGGCCGGACGCCATCCTCTCGCAGGCCAGGCTCCGCTTCGTCGAACTGACGCCCCCAGCGTGGACCTTCGACCTCGAGCAACTGCGGGCGGCCTTCGGTCCGCACACCCGGGCCATCGTGGTCAACACCCCGCACAATCCGACGGGAAAGGTTTTCAATCGCATCGAACTGGAGGCGATCGCGGCCCTGTGTCAGGAATTCGATACCCTCGCCATCACGGACGAGATCTACGAACACATGGTGTACGAGGGCGAACACGTCTCGATCGCGTCACTACCCGGCATGGCCGAGCGAACGCTCACCATCAGCGGACTCAGCAAGACCTTTGCCGTCACGGGCTGGAGGCTCGGTTACGTGATCGGGCCAGCCGATCTGACCACGGCGATCCGACGGGCCCATGATTTCCTGACGGTAGGAGCTCCGGCACCGCTCCAGGAAGCCGCCGTGACGGCGCTGCAATTTCCACCCAGCTACTACGAATCGATGCTTGAAGCCTATCGGCAACGCCGCGCTCTGATGTTCGACGTGCTGGAATCAGCAGGCCTCGATCCCCTCTTGCCGCAAGGGGCCTATTACATGCTGGCAGATATCGGACCTTCCGGATTAGCGGACACCACCTACGTGGAGCGACTCATCACCCGCGTCGGGGTGGCTGCCGTCCCCGGATCCAGCTTCATGGCGAACCGCCAGGTTCCTAGCCGCTGGATCCGGTTCGCTTTTCCGAAGCAAGCCGAGACCCTGGAAGCAGCACGAGAAAAGCTCAAGAATCTGTCAAAGATGCTGGATGCCGGTGCAGACCTGACCAGGTAACCACCTGGCCAATCAGGCAGAAGCCAGCGCGGCAAGCACTTCGTCAACCAGGGCGGCAATCTCGCCGTGCAGAGGCGCCCAGACGGACCATACCGAGCGAGCCCAATCTTCGATGGCGGCATCTCGGGCAGGGCCCTCGGGTGCCTCGAGTGGGTTCAGCATCGTCATCGTCCAGTCCCGATGCGGGGTTTCGAAACGCGGCCAGTTCTTCCTGACCCGGGCAATGCGGCCGTGT
>JBEIFE010000523.1:0-1930 GCA_040382575.1 Candidatus Sericytochromatia bacterium | reverse complement strand
GTCGGTTGACCCTGTGTGGCGAGTTTCCGGGGGATGGTTGCAGGCGTGAGGGCGTCGCGCGTATGATGCTCGCGACGCGACAGGAGGTATCCCTTGGTCGAAATGCACGTCTCCAGTATCATCCTGGAGCCTCGTACCCGTTCACCGATCCTCGTGCTCAAGGATGCCGAAGAACGCCGGGCCGTGCTCATCTGGATCGGGGATCACGAGGCCAATGCGATCCTGCTGGCCGTGGACGGGATCAAGACTCCACGCCCGCTCACGCACGACCTGATGCTCGCTTCATGGAAGCAACTGGGCGGGACCGTCAAGCAGATCCAGGTGACCAAGGTCGTGGAGAATACCTTCCACGCCGAGATCGAGGTCGATCTGGGTGGAACCGTGCATCGGATCGATTCGCGTCCGAGTGATGCCGTGGCCCTCGCCGTGCGCGCGAAGTGCCCCATCTTCGTCCATGCGAGTGTGATGGCCTCATCCTCGGTTCCGGTCAACCAGGAGAAGGAAGACCAGGAAGCGGAACAGTTCCGCAAGTTCCTGGACAACCTCAAGCCATCTGATTTCGGTAACCTGGGTTCTTGAATCCCCAGTCAGGCTAACCAGGTTTTTTGATTTCAGTTCGGATGCCAGAGATGACGGGAGGCCTCGTCATCGATTTCGCGGCAAGGGGCTCGCATCTGCTCGAAGCGTGTCCGTAAATCCAGGGCCCAGGCGTCGTCCAGAGCGCCTTCCAGCTGCTCGAGTGCGAGGGATGTGAACCCTTCCACGGCCAGCGCAGCCATCCGGATCCCGAGAGCCGAATCCGTTTTCACCATGGGGGTACCGTAGCGAAAGACCGACTCGGCCAGCCCCTGGACCTCGACGGCGGTCTGCGCTCCCGACAGGTGGACGTGAACAGCCTGCTTGAGAGCCGCTTGCAGGCACCCCCGGCGGATCTCGACCTCGTCCGGCGTCGACTGGGGCAGGTTCAGGGCTTCGATCAAGCGGCCGTGTGCGGCCGCCTCCTGGTCGATCAGGCCCTGAGACAGTTCGAGCAGGCTCTGTCCCCGGTTCGCGATCCGTTTCATCTCTTCGGCAAAGGCCTCGTATCCCTCGCGTCCCGCCGTGTGGCGAGCCCCACGGACGACCAGCGAACACGCCAGCGCCAGGGACCAGGCCGCGGTAGCACCTGTGCCCATGGAGGGATCCTGGATGTTCTCTTGCAGGAGATCCGCCACGGGATAGCGGAAGGAGGGCAGATGGGCGATGCGGTCTGGCGACTCTTGGCTCAATCGGACCTCGGATGCACCATCACCGGACCGCTTTGCTGATCAGGTCGAGGTGAGCGGATTCGGGATACACCTGATGCCTCATGCCCCGTCATCGCGCGTCATAAACGATGAGAGGGGGATGGGGGGGTACTGGGCGCCTCCCTCTCAATTCCCTAGGGGGGCTTTCGAGATCGGACGAGACAGGGTATACCTTGTCCGATGTCATCTCGTCCCCTGTTCGCCCCGGTGACCCGTCACCGGTCGGTATCCGACCTGCAAGGAGGGTTCTCTTGACCAACCGTCTCATCGCCCAGGGAATCGCGTTAGCCGGTGTCGCCTCGTTGGTGGCGATCGCTGGCTGCGATGCCCTGAATGTACCGAACACGACCAAGCCGTCCGCGTCCCCGAGTTCGTCGCCGAGTTCGAGTCCGTCTGCTTTGCCCTCCGGCTCTCCGAGCGCCACGCCGGCCCCACAGAACACCATTTACGGCAAGGCCAGCTTCTCGGGCGGGGACACGGGGGATCCCGTGGGGCTTTTCTTGAAGTTCTATAATGGCTCCAAGTTCATCAAGCCTGATATCAACACATTCTCTGATGACAAAGGCAACTATTCGTTCGCGGGCAAGTCACTCGCCGCGGGTAAGTACCAGGTCTGTTACGACGATAACGGGCAGGAAGTGACG
>JBEIFE010000522.1:0-1933 GCA_040382575.1 Candidatus Sericytochromatia bacterium | reverse complement strand
GAATGATTCTCATTCGCATGCGAGAGCCCTCCCTTCCCGTCGATTCACGGGATCGAGACACGACGAAGGCGCAAAGACGCGTGAGATGGATTGCCAGCCTGTCGGCCCTCCTGCTTTTCCTGGTACCGGGTCTCGCCCACGCCCAGGTCCCTGCACCTGGTCCCGCTCCCGGCGGTCTGGCCGGGATGGGGTCCGCCAGTGGCCCCGGCGGCCGAAATATCACGTCCTTCGACCGACGCGCCCAGTCCCGGGTCGGGGGGTACTTCGACAACGAGTTCACCCAGCCCTTCGATGCAAAGAGCACGTTTCTGGCGCATCGTCTCATCCTGCAGGCCTCCAGCTACCTCCACGACAACCTGCTCTTCAGCAGCGAGATCGAATACGAATACGGCGGACAGCTGAACGCCAACACCGATGATGGCAACCTCAAGATCGAACAGTGCTGGGCGGACTATCGCCTCGATGACTGGCTCACGCTGCGAGGTGGCATCGTGCTGATCCCCTTCGGGATCGTGAACGTCCTCCATGACTCCGACATCCGGGAGACGACGACCCGGCCGCTTCTCACCAATCAGCTCGTCCCCACGACCTGGATGGATTCGGGCGCCGGCTTTCACGGCCTCACGTATCCCACCGAGACGATGATGGTCTCGTACGAGGCCTACGTGACGAACGGTCTCTCGAACCGCATCAGCGCCGCCGAGGGGCTCAAGCGTGCCCGCCCGAGCATGCGCGAGGACAACAACGGCAACAAGGCGCTCTCGGGACGGGTCGCCATGAGTCCGTGGCTCGGGCTGGAACTCGCCACCAGTGGTTACCGGGGCGTGTATGACGATGCCCGGGCGCTGACGATGCTCGGTGCGGACGGAACGTGGACCTCCGGGCCTTTCGAGGTGCTCGGGGAGTGGGCCCACGCCACCTCCGACGGGGGAACCTGGCTCAACAACGGCGTCGTCACGGCCATCCCGACCCGGATGGACGGCTTTTACGTCGAGGGACGGTATCGATTCTTCCCGGAGTTCCTGCACGGCACGTTTCTGGGCCGCGAGGGGGGCTATCCCCAGGCCTCGCTGACGCTGGTGGGGCGAGCGGGCACCGCCGACACCGACTCGCTCACCCCGGGGGCCACCGACCGTTCCGAATGGCTCATCGGCCTTAATTACCGGCCCATCCAGACCTTCGTGACCAAGTTCGAGCTCGTCCGGCTGGGGGACCCGGTCGGCGGAGCGCGCGACGCGATCTGGACCTCGATCGCGGTGGGATTCTAGACCATGCAAGCCTTCCTCCGGTTCCTGCTGTTCCCGGTGGCGCTGCTCACCCTCGCTGCTCCGGTCCGCGCCGATGACGAGGCTCCGGCAGCCTACGAGCGGGTCTTCCTCACGCTTCCCCGGGCCCTCGAGATCGCCCTGCCGGCGGGCGACCCCGTCGTGGCCCGGACTCTGCGTCCTACCCCCGACGAGCGCCACGCGATCGAGCGACGGCTTGGGCGACGCGTCCCGGAAGAGACCTTCACGCTCCACGAGAGCCAGCATGCGGGGCGACCGAGTGGCTACGCTCTGGTGATGGACGAGCAGGGCAAGTACTACCCCATCACCTTCATCGTCGGCCTTCGGCCCGACGGTCACGTCCGCGAGGTGGCCGTCATGGTCTACCGCGAGCGGCGCGGCGACGCGGTGCACCGTCGCCGCTTCCTCGACCAGTTCCTTGGCAAGAGTGCCGAGGATGCCCTGATGGTCAACCGGGACATCGTGCATCTCACGGGTGCGACCGTCTCGTCCTGGTCGATCGCCGCGGGCGTCAAGAAGGCGACCGTGCTCTTCGATGAACTTATCCGTCCCCGCCAGGAGATGCGCTCGTGACCCCCACCCTCCTTCGTCTTCACCGCTGGCTCGGTCTTGTCATGGGCGTCCTCGTCCTGGTCGCGGCCCTGACG
>JBEIFE010000521.1:0-1938 GCA_040382575.1 Candidatus Sericytochromatia bacterium | reverse complement strand
CGTTCCGGCGATGCGTCTGGCCTGCATCCGTGCTCTCCTCCTCGAATCTGCGCCCCCATCTTACCCCCCGGTATCCCGGGGGAACAGGACGGGCGTCACGTTACGCCCTCGTGGGATACTGGATGGGGGAGTTCGTCGTGTCGCTGTCGACCGTGCATGCCATCACCCTGCGTTCGCGTCCGCTCGGAGAGCATGACCGCGTCGTGAGTCTGTTCACGCGCGAGCGTGGCCTGGTTCGAGCGGCCCAGCGTGGCGCGAGACGTCCCCGGAACACCTGGGGCATCTCGGGAGAGTCGCTCGTGCTGGCCCGCTGGTGGCTGGCCGCGGGACGATCGCTCGAGGCCGCCAGGCAGGTCGAGGTACTCGATGCCCATGGCGCTCTCAGGCAGGACTACGAGCGCCTCATGCTGGCCCTGCATGCCCTGGATGCCCTGCAATCGACCGTTCTTGAGGATGAGCCTCATCCAGACCTCTTCGACCGCCTGCTGGGCGTCCTGAAGGCCTTCGAGCTGGCCAGCCAGCCGCTGCTGGTCGCTGCATGGTTCGAGGTGCACCTGACGGCCGACCTCGGATACCGTCCAGAGTTCGAGCGATGCGTCCGCTGCGAGATCGAGATTCCGCGTGGACCGTGCGGCTTCGACGCGACGGAGGGCGGTGTCGTGTGTGGACCGTGCCAGGCCTTCGGTCAGGTTCCACGTCTCGACGGGACCGTCCGGAGGTTGCTGTCTCGCTTGCAGGCCGTCGAGTTGCCCGACATCGCGGAGCACGAACTCGACCGGGGGCTCGTCATCCACTCGCGTCAGGTCCTGCACGGCATGCTATCAGCCCGAGCCCGTCTGCCCTGGCATGTTCCGGCAGAGCCTGACCTCGGTCCGTGGAAATCCTCCACCAGTGGGTATCCTCCCATGGAGGGGAATTCGCCGGGGCGTGAAACGCGACCTGGCCACGAAGGTCATGACGGGCCCGGGGGCTGAGCGTGCGCGACTGGTCAGAAACATTCTTTCGTTCGGCTTCGATCCTGGTGTTCGTGGCTCTGGCCTGGGTGGCCTGGCAAATTGTCGGCTACCTGGCCGACGTGCTGACCATCCTCGTCTCGGCGGCGCTCGTGGCTTACGTGTTGCAACTGGTGGTCGAGCCTCTGGCTCGCCGGATGCCACGCATCGCGGCTGTCGGGACGGTCGTCCTCGGGGCCGGCGTCGTCATCGTCGCTCTTTTCTCGTTCGTGCTTCCGCTCGTCGTCCATCAGGTTCAGATGCTGGCGGCCCAGATGCCAGGGACGCTCGCCCAGATCGAGGCGCGCGAGGCGGACATGCGAAGCTGGCTCGCGGCGCATCACGTCGCCCTCGACCTGCGTCTCGATTCTCTCCTGTTGCCCCGGATCCTGGGGCTCGGGAACAATCTGGCGA
Source organism: Candidatus Sericytochromatia bacterium (assembly GCA_040382575.1). Lineage (GTDB taxonomy): Bacteria > Cyanobacteriota > Sericytochromatia > S15B-MN24 > UBA4093 > JAYKJE01. The sequence goes on along the minus strand of JBEIFE010000521.1, from coordinate 532 downwards.
GCAACCTGCCGGGCATCCTGATGGGGTCATTTTCGGGCTTCTTCTCGCTCGCGATGATCCTGGTCTGCTCGTTCTACTTTCTGAGCGATGGCCGCAAGATGTGGGAGGCCATCGTGGCCTTCCTGCCTGCCCGTGCCGCGAAGCAGGCCGGTTACTTCCGGGCCGAACTCGATCGCAGCCTGGGCCGGTATCTGAGGGGGCAGCTCATCAACGCCAGTCTCGTGGTGGTGGCAGCCTCCATCGCCTTCTCCCTGCTCGGCATGACCTACGGGGTCGTTGCAGCCCTCATCTGGGGGGCCGCCGAGATCATCCCCTACTTCGGCCTGTACCTTGGCCTCGGAACGGCCATCATCCTGGCCACGCTCCAGGGCGGGGCCGTGGTGGGCAAGATCTTGCTGGCTGGCCTCCTGATCTGGTGGATCAAGGACAACGTGATCGCCCCGCGCGTCATGAGTCATTCGACCGGCTTGCATCCGATCCTCATCATCGTGGCCGTGCTCTGCGGAGGGAAGATGGCGGGGTTTCTGGGTGT
>JBEIFE010000520.1:0-1939 GCA_040382575.1 Candidatus Sericytochromatia bacterium | reverse complement strand
GGCCCGCGACTGGACGCCCGTGCGCAGGGCATCCCCAGCCGTCAGCGCGTCACCGACGCGGGCTGCCGTCCACCGCTCGTCGTGGCGGACCTCGACGCTGCCCGAGGTCCGCCGGACCGTCGCCAGCGGGTCGTTTCCCCGGGCCGGGATCGCGACCAGGAGCGTGGAGAGCCCGACCAGGGCTCCAGTCAATCCGAGCCGGACGGCCGCGAATCTCATGTCAGACACTCCTCGAGCGTGATCCAGCCCATGCGCAAGGCTTTCAGCACGGCTCCCGTCCGGGAGTTGACCTGGAGTTTTCCGTAGATGTTGGCGAGATGCTGCTGGACCGTCCGGTCGGAAATGCCCAGGAGACGGGCCACTTCCTTGTTCTCGCGGTCCTGGGCCACCTGTCTGAGAACTTCCATCTCTCGGTCCGAGAGCGGCTCCAGGAGCGAGTTGGCGGGCGTGGCTTTTGGAGCCATGACGCCCTGGAGGAGCACACGCGTGACCTCGGGTTGCATGACCGCCGGTTCCCCGCGGGCGATCCGCTTCACGGATTCGATCAGCAGCTCATCGGGCGCATTTTTGAGGAGATAGCCGTTCGCCCCGGCCTTGAGGGCCTCGAGGATCTGCTCGTCCTCGCCGCCTGCCGACAGCACCAGGATGCCCAGGCGCTCACCGCGCTCGCGGAGCTGGCGCGTGGCCTGGACCCCGTCGAGATGGGGCATCGAGACGTCGATCACGAGGACATCGGGGGAGAGGTCCGCGACCATCTTCAGGGCTTGAAGACCGTCCGAACCCTGGCCGACGATCTCCAGCCCGGGATCGTCCGCGATCATGCCGGCCGTGCCGCGACGGACGATCGGGTGGTCATCGACGACGAGAACTCGGATCATGCGTGCAATCCCCCTTGCCTTTCCATCCTACCCCTGACGCTGCGCGCATGGATCCGCTGGATGCCGGGTCATGTCATCCGCCAGATGGCGGATCGCTCCGATTGCGGGGGCCGGTAAGCCATCCGGCGGGGAAAGACGATGCGGATCCCGCGACCGGAAACAGGTCGCCTGGCGCATGTGGCGGGACGTGCCTCGCCCCGATACTCGAAAGTGGCGAGGGACCCGGGGGGTCCGGAGCCCTCACGAAAGGAGTGTCCCCGATGAAGAAGCTCTGGCTTCCTGCCGTCCTGGCCGCGCTCACGGGCTGCGGTTCGCTGCCCACCTTGCCCGGGATGACGGGTGAAAAGACCTCGACCGAGACGACCACGGCCACCTCCGCCCTGTACCGCATCATGGGCCTCGAAGACCCGGGCACCGGATCCACCGAGGACTCCGTCCATCAGCCCCTCGCAGAACAGCCGTCCGTCGACCCCGTCCAGGGTGAGCCGCTCGCCCCACCCGCCCCGGGTGCGACACCTTCGTCCAATGCGACCCGGGCCCCTCGTGGCCACGAGTTGCTCTTCCTGCTGCTCGATACCGACGGCAACGGGAAGATCCAGGCCGCCGAGCTGAAGTCGGCCATCCAGTCCCGCAAGGCCGAGGTGTCGGACCAGGCGATCGCCGACCTCTTCAAGAAGCTTGATCGCAATGCGGACGGTGGGGTCGACTCCTCCGAACTCGCACCTCCCCGGGGCCGTGACTCTCGTGGCGGAAAGATGCGGGGCGGTGAGGAGCGCAGCCGAGATGGCGGCACCTCTCGCGGACGCCGTCCGATGGGCCCCCCCTCCCATGGTCGTGTGCACGATCACGAGCGCTGATCCGTCGTTCACGTCGGAGGGCGGTTCCTCGCGGGGGGCCGCCCTTCGCTCCCCGGTGCCCTGTAGACCAGACTCCGATGCCTCGAGTCTGAATCTCGCCTTGGCTTTACCCGTTCATCATCTCGGATACGCCAGATGGCGCATCTGCAGGCCGACCTCCAGGAGGGATAGTGAGAAAGACGGACCCCGGGTCGGGGCTGTCCG
>JBEIFE010000519.1:0-1949 GCA_040382575.1 Candidatus Sericytochromatia bacterium | reverse complement strand
GAGAAATCCGGGAGCTGATGGGGCGATACGGCCGTCTGAAACTCGTCCGGGTAAAGGATGACCTGCACCTGGTGTCGGACGATCCGCGCATCCTGGAAGATCTCGATGGTGTGAAGGATCTCCAGGCCCTGGTCACGGACAGGCGCCCCGACGGGTTCGTGCTGGTTCCCCGCCAGCGAGGAACCGTGAAGCAGATCTTGCTCCGCCTCGGTCTACCGGTCGAAGATCTGGCGGGATATCGCAAAGGGGCACCTCTCGCGGTAGGCCTGAGTCCGATGACCCGGAAGGGAAAATCCTGGGCTCCCCGAGACTACCAGGAGCAGGCCATCGATGCCTTCTGGGCAGGAGGCGCGGAACGCGGCGGCTCGGGAGTCGTGTGCCTGCCTTGCGGGGCCGGGAAAACCGTGGTCGGGATCGGCGTCATGTCCCGGTTCAATACCCAGACCCTGGTCGTGGTCCCCAACTTGCTGGCCGTCCGTCAATGGATCGAGGAAATCCTCGACCGGACCGATCTCGGCGCTCACCAGGTCGGAGAGTACTCGGGCGAGGTCAAGCAGGTCTGTCCGGTCACCGTCACGACCTACCAGGTCCTGACACAAAAGGCGCAGGACCATCTGGCCCTGTTCGAGGGTCGTGACTGGGGACTCATCATCTACGATGAGGTCCATCTCCTGCCTGCGCCCATCTTCCGGGTCACGGCCGATCTCCAGGCTACCCGACGTCTGGGATTGACAGCCACGCTCGTCCGCGAAGACGGTCATCAGGATGATGTATTCACCCTGATAGGCCCCAAGCGATTCGATGTTCCCTGGAAAGATCTCGAATCTCGCGGCTTCATCGCGGAAGCCATCTGCCACGAGGTCCGCGTACCGATGGACGATGCGTTGCGTCGTCAATACTGGCTGGCGGATAAACGGAATCGGTATCGACTGGCGGCGACGAACCCCTTCAAGCTGGCCCTGTGCCGGCAACTGGTGGTCGAACATGCTCGAGAACGGATCCTGGTCATCGGCCAGTATCTCGAACAGCTCGAGGAGGCGGCGACCTTGCTAGGCGCCCCGCTGTTGACGGGAAAAACCCCTCAAGGTCGGCGAGAGGCCCTCTATCACGGCTTCCGTTCGGGTGAGATTCCGGTCCTCGTCGTGTCCAAGGTGGCCAACTTCGCGGTAGACATCCCCGATGCCTCCGTCGCCATCCAGCTCTCCGGAACGTTCGGATCCCGACAGGAAGAGGCGCAGCGGCTCGGCCGACTGCTCAGACCCAAGTCCGATGGGAGAGGGGCACTCTTTTACGCCCTCGTCTCGCAGGACAGCGTCGATGAGGAATTCGCCCGGCACCGTCAGCGCTTTCTGGCCGAGCAGGGCTATCGGTACACGATTGGCCACCGGGTGCCGCAGGAACGCGCAGGCGAACCCGCTCGCGTTTCATGAAGCCTGAGCGCGAGCGTCAGGCGTCCCGCATCCGGGTGGTCACGACCTGGTTCGTGACCGAGAACACCAGCGTCATGGCAAAAAGGATGATGCCTTCTGCGCTGGCCGGACCGAAATCCAGCCGCGTGAAACGCTGGTAGAGGTCGAAAACCACGGTCGCGCTTGCATCGAGGGGGCCGCCACGGGTGAGAACCCAGATCTCGGCGAAAACCTTGAGCGCACTGATGCAGGACATCAACCCGACCAGCCCCATGGTGGGTGCCATCAGCGGGATGGTGATCGAGAGGTGACGACGGAACAGGCCGGTACCGTCCAGATCTGCCGACTCGTAAAGATCTGCCGGGATCGCCTGCAATCCGGCGAGGTAGACCATCATGTAATAGCCCAGGCCCTTCCAGACCGTCACGAGCATGACCGCAGCGAGCGCCGTCTCGGGAAGACCGAGCCAGGGGAGCGGATTAGCAAGCACCCCGGGGAGTGCGCCCTGGATCATGGCGTTCACGAGGCCTTGCTCGGCGT
>JBEIFE010000518.1:0-1956 GCA_040382575.1 Candidatus Sericytochromatia bacterium | reverse complement strand
TGGCTCCTCAGGCCGCGCCTCCAGCAACGCCCGGTTCGAGACCGCGAATCAGGCCCTGGGAACGGCCCTCAAGAGCGGCGACCCGGCCGCCATCCGGACGGCATCCGAGGGACTCCAATCAGCTGTGACCGACCTCCAGAAGCAGTTGCAGCGGCTGCCCGGCGAGGTCGCCAGGATGAAGACTCTCTCCCCCGGGGTGAAGGACGTGTACGTCCCGCACCTCGCCGAGATCCAGAAGATCGCCGAGGGCGTCGCCAACATCGGTGGAGGTGCAAAATCCACGTCCGCCGTTCAGAGCGGGGGAGGTGCCACGCCTGCGCCCGCACCTGCTGGATCGGGATCGACAGCCCCTGCTCCGGCTGCGAATCCTGCACCGGCCGCCTCGAGTGCAGCCCCGACGACACCGCGTGAATTGCCGCCCGCGGAACAGGCGCTCGAGGGCAAGTTCAAGGATCTCCTCGCGGCGCTCGGCAAGGGCGACATGGCCGCGGTAGGGGCAAGCAAGCAGGCCATCCTCGACGGGATGAAGGACCTCACCCCCGAGCGGCAGACCGAATTGCAGGCCAAGTTCCAGCCCATCCTCGACATGCTGAAGGGCCTCGGTCAGTAGGCTTCACACCCAGAAGGGTTCGTGTCCGGGCGGGGTGGAGGCTTCAGCGTCCGTCTCGCCCTTTTCTCGCGCTCCGGATCGGGCGATTGCATGGTGCATGGATGGCCAGTCGCCTGATAGGCGATAAAGGTTCTCCCGCTTTTGCGAGAAGTGGTCACACGTGGTCGAGGCGTTTCCGGAACTCCCGGGATGCATCCAGTCCGCTCGAGTACGAGGCCTCGCGAAACTTACGGCCACGAAGTCGAAATCCGAGGACTCGTACGCTTCCGGAGCATGGAAGGTCGCGGCACTCCCTCCGGTCAGCACGGCCGTCACTCCGGCCTGCTCAAGTGCTGTACAGACTGCCGTGGCCACCTCGACGGCGATCGCCGCCTCACGATCGGGGAACTCGCCCGCTACGCCCGCGAACGCGTCCGCGCCGAGGCCCAGGCCATGAACCGCAAGCAGGAACCGCTCCTGCAGGGTGAGGGCGCCGACCGGGTCCTCCGGGTACTGCGCTGAAGTGAAGGCGACCGCACTGGGCCAGCCGGTGCTTGCCCGTGGGTACCCGCACCATGATCCCGGGTATGAGACGTGCATCATGAACCGAGACACGGACCTTCACCTGCTAGGGCTGATCGAGCAAGCCTGGGCGATCGCCCTCACGGATCCGGACCGCTCCCGTCAACTGAATGCGGAAGTACTGGAACGCCTCGATGCCGGGACCGAGCCGCTCATCCGGGGGTTGGCCCTGCGAAACCAGGCCTACCTCGACCAGTTCGGAAGCGACCTCGGTCGTGCCCTGGAGCTGGCCTTGCAGGCGGTCACCCTGCTCGAGGGCGCAGAGGCCAACCAGGACGCCAGCTCGGCCCATGGCATCCTGGCGCGAGTTTTCGCTCGCCTGGGCGTTTCCGACCGGGCTCTCGAGCAGGGCCTGCGTGGTCTGGATCTGGCCCTCAACGGGGGGGACGACCGGGCCATCGGGGCCGCTCGTCTAGACGTCGCCTTCCTGCATCTCGACGTCGGGAACCTGGAAGATGCCGAGCGCCTCGTGATGGCAGTCCTCGAGTCGGAGGAGCGCGGTGACCTCAGCGCGGGACAAGCCCGCTGTCTCCAGATCCTCGGACGTATCCACCTGGCGCGGGGCGATTGCGACGGCGCACTCGTCCACTTCCACAAGGCTCTCGAATTCGCCGAACGGAGAGACATTTCCATCGGAAAAATTTCTAGCCGCCAGCTCCTGGCCGACACGCTCGTCGAGGCGGGGCGCCCCCTGGAAGCCATGGCCAGGCTCCTTGAAGCCTGCCAGCTGTGTCGGCACCTGGGTTTTGAAGGTCCACTCCTGATGACCCTACTGAGCCTTGCCA
>JBEIFE010000517.1:0-1957 GCA_040382575.1 Candidatus Sericytochromatia bacterium | reverse complement strand
CGTGCTCGGCTCCCTCATGTCCGGATGCGCGTCGCTCCCCACCCAGCACTCCGAGGTCATGTCCCGCGGCGGTCAGCGCGCAACCGGCTTCACGGCCAATCTCGTCGTGGAGCCCTCGCAGACCAACGAGGGCAGTATCAACCAGTCGAACCAGAACAACTCGATCGATTCCACCATGGAGACGTATCCGACGCCGGCACCCGGCATCTCGTCGCGCGGCCGTCGTGGGCCCGTGGCTCCTCCCCCTGCGCCCATGAACGCCTCGGGGAGCTACAACCAGACCGCCACGTTACAGCAGGCCAACGTGATCGCTCAGGGGATACGGACCGGTGGAAGCGGTCAGTCGAGCGGGGCCCGGATCAACGTGGTGTGGCAGCCAAACCAGACCAACGTGGGCTCCATCGACCAGGAGAACCAGAACAATTCGGTGGGTGATTCGCTAGGCAACTCGGACCACCGGACTTCTCAGCCTGCGCCGGATGGCCAGACGATGAATGGCGCCCCCTCCGGCAGCGCCTTCAATCAGACTGCCACGTTGCAGCAGGCCAACGTGATCATCCAGGACAGCACCCTGCCAAACCAGCAGAACCGTAACACCACGCGGTCGAATCGCGGCTCGCGACGCTGATCGGGATATCCTGCCCCGAACCGGGGGCTCCGGCATGTGCCGGGGCCCCAACCCTTCCCCGCCTGGAGGAACCATGGTGCTGCGTGGTCGGTCTTCCCGTCTCCTCGTGCTCGTGACGCTCGCGCTGGTCACGGGCTGTGCGACGCTCCATCCGCTCGAACCGGCGGGCATCCGTGGCCGGTCCGGGCGCTCGAGTCCAACCCCCATCCCCCTGGCCGGTCCGCAGACGCAGCCGACGTTCCCCCCTGTGCTCCTCACGGTCGAGCAGGGCAATGTCCTTGACGCGTTGCAGGCCGATGGCGTGCAAGACGTGCTGGTCGAGCAGTCCAACCGGCTGGCCATCTTGTGGCTCAACGACACGGACGACCTCCTCGAACATTACCGGGAAATCCCCGGGCAACTGGCCTTCGACACCAGGAGCGGCATGTTCTCGATTCTCCAGGCCCAGGAGATCGCGAACGTGCGCGTGCAAGACCAGGAACAGGTCGATCTCGAACAGGTGAATCACCTCGTGCTCGTCGTGCACCGCAAGGCCCCCTTGCCATCCGGAAGCATCCAGCAGTTCAATGGCATCACGGCCCTGGATGTCCAGAATGCCCGGATGGTCCGGGTCACGCAGGGTAACCGGGTGACGGTGATCCTCGATGCCGAGCGGTTGCGCAACCGCGAGCTGAGCTTCATGGACGCCACGTCGCGCACGCTGAACCGGATCCTCGGGATCCAGGACCGTAGCGGTCGTCGCCCCGTGGTTGCGTCCCCGTCACCCTCGGCGCCGACCGGTCGCACCCGGATGCAGATGGTCAACCACTGGATCCTGGTCCTGGGCAGGGATGGCCTGATGCGTCCCTTTGCACATCGCCCCGACTGAGTGATTTTCCGGATTTCTTGACGGGACCCGTCAGAAAAGCATGCGATCGGGACATGAAGCATGCAGGAGCTGGACTGAAACGGGACGAGGGTTACATGGGATTTCTGCCGATCGATCGCTTCGTGACGGGACTGGCCAAGCTGGGGCGCTCGGCCGGGGACAACGTCAAGGCAGCCATCGTGCCGGAAGGCCTGGTCAGCCGCCATCGACTCGAACAGGGGGGCGCTGCCGGCAAAGCCATCGCGGACGCCCTGCAACTCGAACCTGGGGCGAAACAGCAGATCCGGGCGCTGGGGACCGCGACGGCGGACGATGCCCGGTCGGTCACGGGGGCCGTGAAGGCCATCCAGGACGCCCGGGCTTCGGGGGCCCCCGAAGCCGGGGCGATCGCCATCCCGACCCTCGAGCAGGCCCGCGAGCGCGTCCGCGGCGTGCGCGAACATGCCGAACGAACCCTGGGG
>JBEIFE010000516.1:0-1960 GCA_040382575.1 Candidatus Sericytochromatia bacterium | reverse complement strand
CCCTGGATCGAGTCCGAGGGCAACGTCAACAAGGGCGATGTGCTGGTCGTTCCGGCTCGCAAGGTCGTCAAGGTCCTGATTTCCTCGAAGGACGTCGTACACGACTGGGCCATTCCCGAGTTCGGCTTCAAGCTCGACGCGATTCCCGGTCACGTCAACCAGGGCTGGTTCTTTGCCAAAGAGCCGGGTTCTTACCAGGGCTACTGCATGCAGCTCTGCGGGATGAGCCACGCCAAGATGCTCACCGAGGTCCGAGCCGTCAGCGATGCCGAGTTCGAGGCCTTCATCAAGGCCAAGGGCGGAAAGCTGGCGCCCGAGGGTTCATCAGCCAAGGCCGTGGCTGCTGCTGAAGCACCCGCCGCCGAGGCCGAGGCACCTGCCCAGGTCGCCGCCAAGCCCGCGCTCACGTCAGAAGCCGATCTGGTCAAGCACGGCATCGAGGTGTATCAGGCCAACTGTGCATCCTGCCATCAGGCGACCGGTGAAGGCATCGCCGGCGCGTTCCCCCCGCTCAAGGGTTCGGAGTACACCACCCAGGGCGACGGCTCCGAACACGTCAAGATCGTCCTGAAGGGTCTCCAGGGCCCCATCAAGGTCGCGGGCAAGGACTACAACGGCGTCATGCCTGCTTTCCCGCAACTCTCGGACGAGGATGTTGCATCGGTCGTCACCTACGAGCGTCGTTCGTGGGGTAACCAGGGCTCCGTCGTGAAGCCCGACATGGTCAAGAAGCTGAGGTAATCCATGAGCAGCACCACTGTCTCGAGCGCTCATGCGCATCCGCCGGCTGCCGACAAGCCGGAGTGGTTGAAGTGGCTCACCACCACCGACCACAAGAAGATCGGCATCATGTACCTGGTGACAGCCTTCGTGCTGTTCATGGTCGGTGGTCTCTTCGCGCTCTTCGTCCGGGCACAGCTGATCGTCCCGCAGAATACGTTCCTGTCGGGCAATCAGTACAACCAGATGGTCACCATGCACGCGACGGTCATGATCTTCATGGCCATCATCCCGCTGCTCGTGGGTTTCTCCAACTTCGCGGTCCCGTTGCTCATCGGGGCCCGTGACGTCGCTTTCCCCCGGATCAATGCGATCGCGTTCTGGCTCCTGCCGCTCGGCTCGGTTCTGATGTTCGCTTCCTTCTTCGTACCGGGTGGCCCGGCAGCAGGGGGATGGACTCAGTATCCGCCGCTGGCCGGTCCTGGTTACTCGGGCGCCGGGGTCGACTTCTGGATCCTCGGTCTTCACGTGCTGGGCGTATCGTCCATCATGGGCGGCCTGAACTTCATCGTCACCATCCTGAACATGCGCGCACCGGGCATGACGCTCCACAAGATGCCGTTGCTCTGCTGGACGGTTCTCGTCCAGTCGTGGCTGCAGGTCATCGCCACCCCCGTGCTGGCAGGCGTTCTGACGATGCTGCTGTTCGACCGGAACTTCGGTACGTCCTTCTTCCGGCCCGAACAGGGCGGTGACCCCCTGCTCTGGCAGCACCTCTTCTGGTTCTATTCGCACCCGGCCGTTTACATCATGATCCTGCCGGCCTTCGGCATCATTTCCGAGATCCTGCCCGTCTTCTCGGGCAAGCCCATCTTCGGTTACCTGGCGATCGCCGACTCGTCGGTGGCGATCGGTGTGCTCGGTTTCGTCGTGTGGGCTCACCACATGTTCGCGACCGGTCTGCCGGCTTCCATCCGTACCGTGTTCATGTTCCTCACGATGCTGATCGCGGTTCCGACGGGTGTGAAGGTCTTCAGCTGGGTCGGTACGCTCTGGGGCGGTAACATTCGCTTCACCGTGGCCTCGCTGTATGCCATCGCCTTCGTGGCGTTCTTCCTCATCGGTGGTCTGAGCGGCCTGTTCCTGGCCTCGATTCCCGTCGACCTACAGCTCACCCATACGTACTTCGTCGTGGCGCACATTCACTACGTGCTGTTCGCCGGGTCGATGCTGGGCATCT
>JBEIFE010000515.1:0-1965 GCA_040382575.1 Candidatus Sericytochromatia bacterium | reverse complement strand
TACCAGTCTCGCGTCGGCTTCTGAATCCGGTCAGGGAGATTTCGCGGGTGAACGCCGCCTCACCGCTCCAGCAGGTCGCGCGTCGGACACGCTCCGTACGCCCCCCCGTGTCGGCTGGCATGTCCTCGGCCGCAGCATCCCGCGCCGTCTGGTCCATCAATCGCCAGGCCCCTGTTGCCGATACGCTCGTCCGGAGTCTCCAGCCCGTGGCTCGCCCTCCCGTCATCGAGGGGGCAGCAAGTCTCGTCCGCAGTCTGAGTCCGGCCGATCACGCACGTCTCGTTCACCTCAGCGATCCGGTCCGGATCTCCAACGTCACGCAACTCCAAAATCGTCTCGAGGCGATCGCCGACACCTTCGCCCGCTCCGGCGATCCACGCGGACTGTTCGCCTCGGTCTATGCGCCCACCACCGCCCGCGTGCTCGAAGCCCGTTCTTCCGGTCGCATCCGGGATGTCGCCCTGTCGGACGCCCTGTCGCTCGATTTCGGCAAGCGCTATCTCGAGAACCTGCATGCTCACCTTCAAGGGAAGTCCGTCTCGGACGCCTGGGCGCGCTACTACGAACTGGCCCTGGCAAGCGACAAACCCTCCTTCCGGGTTCTCGCCACCGGCATGAATGCTCATCTCACCGTCGACCTGCCTGCTTCGCTGTCTGCCGTCAAGGTTCCTCCCACCTTCAAGCGTGACTTCCTCCAGGCTGGTCGCGCCATGGCGGATGGGACCCCTGCTCTCGTCGCTCGAGTCAGGAAAGATCACGGACTGGATCTGACGCGGCTGGTCGAGGGCTATGCACCCGGACGCGCCCTCAGCCACATTTTCGGGCCGAATGCACCCTCCCGGGCGATTTTCCAGGGGATTCGCAATGAGGCCTGGTGCCAGGCGCACCTGCTCCAGCTGGGCGGCCCCAGCGAGTCATTTGCTCGGCGGCAGATCGTAGCCAGCTTCAGGCTGCGTCAGGGATTGCTGGACCTGGCGCCGCTTTGACGTTTTCTTAACTGAGGCATGGCCTGTTCATGGGTAAGTCGCGTGAGCGCCGGGCGACAAGGGGAGTGGAAACCCTTGACGTCGATGAGGTCCAGCCGATGGCCAACGTGGAATCCCGCTCACCCTCTTTTCCGGTCTTCGCCACGGTGTCCCCGGTGGTTCGCCAGGTCCCCGAAGCTCCTGCCAGCATCGCGGTGTCGCCGCGCGGGTCCGACCGCTTCGAGTCAAGGTGGAACACGGCACGGGGGCAAGCCTCGGGAGTCGCCGATCTGAGGGCGCTCGGCAAACTCACGCGGTCAGACCTCGACCAGCTCGTGATCCTGAGCGATTCCTCGGCCGTCCAGACCGTTGCCCAGCTGCAGTCTCGCCTGGAGCAGATCGTGGACGTCTTCTCCCGTCGCGGGGATCTGCGGGCGCTTTCCCCTCCATCCACGCGCCAACCACGGCTCGTGCCTGGGAGGCTTGCCTCGCCGGAAAGGTGACGGACGCCGCCACCTCTGATGCGCTCGCGCTGGATTTCGGCAAGCGTTTCCTGGACAATTTGCGGGCTCACCTCACCGGTGCCCCGACCACTCCTTCATGGGCTCACGATTTCGAGCAGGCCATGTCGGCCACGGAGCCCTCGTTCTCGCTCGTCGCTCAGGGCATGAACGCGCATCTCACGGTCGATCTGCCTGCTGCCATCGCCCACACGGACGTACCCCGGTCGTGTCATGCCGACTATATCGAGCTGGGTGAAGCGCTGGCCGCCGGGCTCCTGCAGCTGTCTGCCAACGGCAAGAAGCATTACGGGCTCGATATTTCGGACCTGCTGCAGGGATACCAGCCGGGACGCATGCTCAGTGCTATTTTCGGTCCGCATCTGCCCTCCCGGATCACGTTCCAGGAGCTCCGGGAGATCGCATGGCAGCAGGGGCAAGCCCTGCGTGCCGGTGACCTGGAGGCCGCTCATGGCCTCGTGGACAACGAGTCGAGCTAC
>JBEIFE010000514.1:0-1974 GCA_040382575.1 Candidatus Sericytochromatia bacterium | reverse complement strand
GGTGTCCCCATGCGCGGCCGGATCCGGTAGCTGCCGGACTGCGTGGTCACCACGGCATCCAGCAGGCCGACGTCCAGACGAGGCCAGAGGCCTTGACGCGGGGCTTGCTGGAGATGGTTCGTGAGACACATGAGATTCGCTCGATCCGCCTGGAAAGGGTCAGGGGCAGCGGCAAGCGCGGAGGAAGAAGAGGCCACAGCGAGAGCGATCGCCAGGCATGCACGAGGGGGCGATCGCAACGGACATCTCCTGGACCTGATGAGCTCCTCTCTTGTACCCGTCCCGGCCGTGGATGCTCACATGCGAACTCACGACGACGTCAGCGGCGCCAGTGTCCCCTGGAAGGGCGGCCCAGGGTGGGATATCCTGGTTCTTTCGTCGCATCTGCCTGGAGGATCGCATGGCCAGCCTGTATGACTATCCCGTGGGAGACCGGACCCCCGAGGCCTGGAACATCGTCGTCGAGATCTCCAAGGGCAGCCGGAACAAGATCGAGTACGACGGTGAGCATGATGCCTTCAAGCTCGATCGCGTCCTCTCCAGTCCCCTGCATTACGTGACGGAGTACGGTTTCTTCCCGCAGACGCTGGCTGGCGACGGCGATGCGGCCGACGTTCTCGTGCCCATGGAAGAGCCGACCTTCCCGGGATGCATCATCGAGGTCCGTCCCATCGGCATCCTGCGCATGGCCGACGAGAAGGGCGCTGACGAGAAGATCCTGGCCGTGCCCACGGGCGATCGCCGCTTCGCCGAGGTCGCCACGCTCGAGGACATGCCCCGGCACCTGCTGCTCGAGATCGAGCACTTCTTCACCGTCTACAAGGCACTCGATGGTCTGCATCCGACGATCCGGGGCTGGGATGACGAGACGGCCGCCAGGAGCTTCCTGGTGGCAAGTCATGAGGCCTACCTCCGCAAGTCTTGACCGATTCCGGGCTATAATCCGGGTGTCCATCTCCCCTTCCGGTAATGGACCGGAAACGGTCCATTCCGCCACGGTCGAAGGGAGACCCGGTGGAGGCCTCCAGCGTCCGCAGCACGACAACCCCGGGGTACGCAGGCTTCCAGCGCAGGCTGGGTAAGGCCGGTGGATCGGGTGGCGTGCGCATGCCGGCCGAGGTCAAGGGGCATTTCCGGGAACTTCGTGAAACCCTGCGTTCCGGCAAACCGGACGAGATCAAGAAGGCCCAGAAAGATCTGGCCTCCAGTCTTTCGAGCAGTCTGCGCGGTCAGGGTGTACCCGAACCCGATATCCAGACGGTCCTGAGCAGCATCGGACAGCTCAAGGCCCGCGGCCAGCGGGACATGGCGATGACGGGCACCGAAAGTGCGCCGCTGGCCAGTCCCTCGGGGAACCCCCTGATCGGGGCCTATCAGAAGGCGATCGCCCCCCCCCCAGACCCGGGGTTTCCTGATGGATGCCCTGTCCTGAAGGCGGTGAATGCTCGTCGATCTCCTGGTGGTCTTCAGTCGATGACCTTCACACCCTTCCAGAAGGCCACGAAGCCCCGGATGTTGCTGGCAGCGGACTTCGGTTCGGGATAGTACCAGGCCGCGTTCTCGTTGCGCTTGCCGTTGACGACCACATGCTGGTAGCTGGCCGTGCCCTTCCAGCCGCAGACGGTGTGGTGGTCGCTGGGTTCGAAGTGCGCCTTCACGAGCGCGTCGGGCGGAAAGTAGACGTTGCCTTCGACCTTCTCGCAGCGGTCCAGCGGGGCCTCGGCGATGACGGTGCCTTCCCAGAGAGCTCGGGGCATGGTTGTATCCTTTCGTGCAACCGGACGACCGAGACATGCTATCGCCAACTGCGCCTTTGCGCACGAAACCATGCACGAGCATCGCTGGCGAGAACCTCCCGTGATGGAAACCCTCGCCCCGCGCTAGGGTCGTCCTGTCGCCCGGCGTCGCGGTGTGCATCTGCCGGGCCCATCCAGGAGGATCCTCCGCATGCTATCCAGGAAGCTCCTGAGCACG
>JBEIFE010000513.1:0-1976 GCA_040382575.1 Candidatus Sericytochromatia bacterium | reverse complement strand
GCCTATGACGCGGGCGTCCTCACGGACAACCTCGAACTTGCGTCATATTTCGATGCGGCCTGCGACGCGGCCCCCCATCCCAAGGCGATCGCCAACTGGTTGATGGGTGACGTGGCGGGCTATCTCAATGCGCAGAAGATCGCCATCTCCGATCTCCCGATGCGCCCCGAGCATCTCCGGGAAATGGTCGCCATGATCGACTCCGACGAGATCTCGGGCAAGATCGCCAAGACACTGGTCATCGAGATGATGAAGTCGGGGCAGACGGCGCGAGCGCTGGTCCAGAGCCTGGGACTTTCCCAGATCAGCGACGACTCGGCGATCGTGGACGCGATCCGGGCGGTCCTGGCTGCCAATCCGGGGCAAGTTGCCGATTATCACGCGGGCAAGAGCAAGGTGGTCGGCTGGCTCGTCGGTCAGGTCATGCGCCAGACCCAGGGACGCGCCAAGCCTGATGCCGTGAATCGCCTCATCATCGAGGTCCTTGCCGAGACGAGCGGATAGTTCTGGAGGCCTGAATGAAGCTTCTCTATGGCCTGCTGGCCTTCATACCCATCAGCATGTTCCTGGAGTTTCGCCACGGGGATCCCACCTGGATCTTCATCACCTCGTGCCTCGCGATCGTACCCCTGGCCAAGCTCATGGGCTATGCCACGGAAGAGATTGCCCTGAAGGCAGGCGAGGGAATCGGCGGTCTGCTGAACGCGACCTTCGGCAATGCCGTGGAACTCATCATCGCGATAGTGGCCTTGCAGAAAGGCCTCCTTCCGGTCGTTCAGGCCTCGATCACGGGTTCCATCATCGGTAATCTTCTCCTCGTGCTGGGGCTAGCGATCTTCCTCGGGGGGCAACGCTTCAAGGAACAGCATTTCAATCGCTCCGCGGCGGCGGCCAACGGGTCCATGCTGATTCTCACCGTGGCCGCCCTGCTCGTCCCGGCTGCTCTGGCTCTGACCTCACCCGCCCAGGCGGCACCCGCGGCCGTGGCTCGACTGTCGCACTGGGTGGCCATCGTCCTACTCGCCGTGTATGCGGCCAGTCTGGTCTTCAGCTTGCGGACCCATTCTCACCTCTATACCGGCAGTTCTCACGGTGAAGGGGTCGAAGAACCCAAGCTGCCCATGCCTGCTGCGATCGGTTTGCTCGTACTGGCCACCGTGGCGGTGGCTTTCGAATCGGAGTTCCTGGTCGGCTCGATCGAGCACGTGACCCATACCTGGGGCCTCTCGGAGTTCTTCATCGGTGTCATCCTCATTCCGGTCATCGGTAATGCGGCAGAGCACCTGACGGCCGTCACCACGGCCATGAAGAACAAGATGGACCTCAGCCTCGGCATCGCGATCGGCTCGAGTATCCAGATAGCCTTGCTCGTTGCCCCGGTGCTGGTTCTCGTGGGCTGGGCGATCGGCCAGCCTTTCACGCTCCAGTTCAACCTGTTCGAGGTCATGGCCGTCCTCGTGACCGTGGCCATCACCAACACCGTGATTTCCGATGGCGAAACGAACTGGCTCGAGGGTCTGCAATTGCTCGCCATGTACGGCTTGCTCGCACTCGCTTTCTTCTTTCATCCCTGATGCTGTCTGCGAGGTTTCAGGCCTCGGCTGCCTCGGGTAAGGATTGATCAGGATGAAGATGGCCATCTCGTGTGGGACATGTGGTGCCCGGACTGCCGAGGATTATCGGTTCTGTACCGCCTGTGGCTGTCGGCGCGAAAAATCTTGCCCGGCCTGTTCGGCCAGGGTAGTTTTCGATGCACGCTTTTGTACGGCTTGCGGATCGGGATTCGATGGGGCGGTTCCCGTCATCCCCATCGTTCCAGAGTCGGTTCCTGCCTTGAAGGATGTGGCGGTTGACCCCGTCTTGCCAGGGCGTGAGGCGGCCATTCGCGTATTCAAAGAGGACTGGTTCCAGGTCGTGGCGGGGTCTCCGCGTCTCGTCGTCGTCACGGGTGATCCTGGCCTGGGCAAGACCGCTCT
>JBEIFE010000512.1:0-1977 GCA_040382575.1 Candidatus Sericytochromatia bacterium | reverse complement strand
GGGCAGGTGCTTTATCACGATCCGGCGCAGGACCCGATCGACCTCACGGCAGGTCGGATCGTCGAGGACGGTGGCCTCCCTCACCGGACGATCGTGGGAGACGGTCACCTCCGCATGGACGTCCAGGACCTGGGTAACCTGTTTTCCCGGGGACACGGCAGAGCGATCATCCCCGGTGAACCTGCGGGCCACAACTGACGGTAAGGCTTGATAGGCCCCGGACATCCGCTGGTGTCCGAGGCCCTGTCGTCACTTCACCCGGGACTTCTCGATGGGGGGTTCCTGGAAACGATTCCCCTCGTAGCTCCCGGGGTCCCGGAAGAACACACGGAAAACCGCCGGACGGGGGACTCGCTCCATCTCGATCGTCCACTCTCTCGGGACGCCGGCGAGCAGCATCCCGCCAGGCCAGACACCGAGCAACTCACCGTCGTCGGGATTGCGCGGACGGTCGGTGCCACGTCGGGCGACCAGGATGATTTCCGGGCAGACCAGATCCTGTCCGAAGGCCGTCAGTTGAACCCCGATCTTCCGCGAGCCGAAACGTGGCAGCTGAAACTCCGCGCGGACCAGGTGGCGAGCGTGGGCCCGGGCGATCGCCCTGCACCCCGGCTCGATTCCCGGTGAGAGTTTCAATGTCGAATCGAGGACTGCCCCTGCCAGTACCTGGATGTGGTGCGCCTGGTCTGCCGGATCGTCGACCCGGAAGCCCCCCTGGACCAGATACTCGCCGAGCGTGAAGCGACGTCGCTCGGCGAGGGCGTCTTCCGGTCCCTCGGGGAACCGATCGTGGCGCCATGCGACCTGGACCTGGGAGCAGTCTTTCGGCCAGTCCCATGTGCAGAGCAGGGCATGCCCATGGTCTTGCACGCGGAGGTCCTTCACGTCCGCGAGGATCTGTTGCTCCCAGATCTCTCCGATGAGGGCCCGCCCACCTGCGCAGGTGACGGCAATGACGACGTGTCGGCCCCATCCCGGAGAAGGCAGGACGGCGCGTCGATCCCCGGGGGCGATCTCGAGTGGCTTCCCGAGTCTGCTCAGCATCGAAACCGGAACGATCTTGCCCGTCGGCCACGGGGATTGCCGGTCCTGACGGAAGAGCCGGACCTCACCCCGGTCCGGGGGGACCCATTCGAGTACGAGGCCCTTGCTGTTCAGGGTTCCTCGCAGGTCTCTGACCGGATGCAGGGGGTCTTCGGGAGTGGCGATCGCCGTCCTTCCCGTGGAGAGAACGGGACGGCCTTCCAGACCGGGATGCTCGACACGCACCCGATAACCGACGGGTGAACCGTTGTCCACGGTTCGGTCCGTGAAGCTCACGCCATCCCGGATCGGAATCTCGATTCCCTCGCCTTCCGGTGGCGCGGCGTGGGCAGCACGGAACACCCTGGCCACCAGACCATCCGGCAGCGGCGACCATCGACCCGTCACCACGCCATCCCCTGCCACCACCTCGAGGTGCTCCACCTCTTGCGGCACGAGGACCGCCTCACTGCTGGCAGCGCTCGAGCGGGTCGTTCCGCGCTCGGCGAATACCGCATGAAAAATCCACCGACCCGAAGGCGCATCGCGATCGAGACATTCCATGCTGCGAGTTCGATGGACGATCTGCCCCTCCTCGACGTTCGCGGGGCACCTGCCTTCACCTCGTACGATGATGTAAGCGATATCCCCGGGAGACATGGATCGACGCCAGGTGATCCGGATTCCCTCATCCGTCGAAGTGGCCATGACCTGGCGAGGGGGCTCAGGCGGGCATCGACGCAGTCCGGCCAGTGCCTCCGGATGATCGCTCACATTGGCCAGCACCACCGCGTACGCGGCCTGAGCCTCCCCGAACCTGCCCGCCTGTTCGTGCTCCCGCGCCCGCTGCAGGAAACCGTCGGTGGTATGAAGTTGCTCATCGAGGTGTCGGGCGAGCGTCGAGCCAGGAGTTCCATCCGTCGATCGAAAGCCGGGAAACCAGGCCAGGATCGC
>JBEIFE010000511.1:0-1979 GCA_040382575.1 Candidatus Sericytochromatia bacterium | reverse complement strand
TGACCTCCATTGCCGGGAGTTTTATGTCATGCATGCGATAACTTTCTATACATGTCAACCAGGCACAGGTCAGGTCCGAACCCCGTCCAGGATGCGCATGACCTCTGTTCCGCTCACCACGGTGCCCAGGCCGTCCTTGTTCCGGCTATGCCCCGCCACGTAGGCGTATCCGCACCCGGAAAGGTGCGTGGCGACCACGGCGGCGGCACTCATGACCTTGGTTCCACCCGTGATGTCCACCAGCAGGTCGCGTGAGGCGATCCCTCGCGACTGGATCGCGCGCAGTCCTTCACGGGCGGCCTCGAGGCAGGCCCGCAAGTCCTGATGATCCCGCGTGACGACCTCGATCTCACCGACGGGTTCTTCTCCTGCGAACAGGGCCGGGACGCCCTCCCGGATGGTGGGCAGCACCGACCGGGAATCCTCCGAGACGAGCCAGACCACCCATTCCGGCCGGCTGCGCGACAGCGAGACGATCATGGGGGCCGGCGTCCCCCCCACCGTGAGCATCACGGCCCGGTACGGTGCCTTCTCGCCGATCAGCGCCCCTTCCTCGCGATACCAGGTCTCGAGCGTCGCCAGGTCCGGAGCGGGCGAGGCCGGGTCGATTCCCACCGCCGGGGTCCAGCGACCACCCGAGAGTGCGAACGCCGGTGATGCCGAGAGCAGACCCCGGATCGTGGATGCATTCGGGCGGAATCCCAGTTCGCTCTCGAGGGCATCGATGACCTCGCGGGCCGTCAGGCCGGCTGGATGCGCTTCCAGCAAGACCCGCAAGTGGTCCCGGTAGGGCATCCCGAAGCGCCGGAGGGCCCGGAAGCTTTCCAGATCGAACAGACGCGATTCCGACCGGTGATAGGCCTCATCGAAGCGGTCGAGGGCCTCCACCGCGATCGTCGTGCTCTCGACGCGGGTGAAGCGCAGATACTGCCCCGGATGGTACATCTGCAGCACGTCCTCCAGACCGAACAGCACCATGTGCCGACCTGAGGGTCCCACCCACGCGGGAAGGTCGAGGTGTTCATGTCTCACCCGGACGAGCGTCGTCTCGCATGTCGGGAACCACTCCGCTGCCACGGGGCCGAGACGCAGGGCCCCGGCCTGGATTTCCCGGAAGGCCAGGCGACGCGTGAACGCGGCGGTGCCTTCTTCTCGCAGATGCTCCTTGAGATGTTCTCGGGCCTCGATCAGGACGGCCGCATCGTGCTCGAGGCGAACCGTCGGCAACCGCAGCGAGGCCGGGGGCGCGGGGATCCGGTCGGCTTCCATCCAGCGCCCGGGCGCCACCTGACGATAGCGCGTATCGTGGGCGAGACGTTCCTCGAGGGCCCCCCGCAGGGCCGGCGTGTCGGGGTCGAACGGCGAGACCCCCAGGATCTGCTCGAGCAAGCCGGAAAGCGTCCGGGCGCCCTCATGACCGAGATGAGCCTCGATCTCGAGCCAGGCCGCCTCCACGCGCTGGTCGGCGGATGGCCTAGCCGATGTCAGGGGCTCGTTCAAGGATCCTCCTCGGCCAGATGGGCCCGCGTCGACCCGAGTTCCTGCACGCCCACGTCCGAGAGCCAGAGCAGCGGATAGGACGTTCCGTTGTCGGCCACCGAGGGGCGGATCATCAGCCAGCCGGCTTTCAGGTAGATATCGAGCACGCCCAGGATCTCGTGGGCCCCGATCGCCTGAAGCCGGCCAAAGAATGCCGACTGACGCGCGCCGTCTGCAAGGGGGTACCGCCCCGCAAAGTTGCTTCCTGCAAGCATCGCGGCGATCGTCCCCTTTCCGAAGCGGCCGTCGTGGACCCGGACCGCCTCGAGCACCGTCTCGCGGACATCGAGCAGGTCGGTGGTCTCGGGGAGGAAGCGCAGCTGCGCGGGATCCCAGGGCAGCGGGACCTCGGGGGCACATCGATCGCAGCGTCCGCACGCATCGGGGGCCGACGCATCCCCCAGGGCCTGGCGGAGCCCCTTCCATCGACAGGTCAGACC
>JBEIFE010000510.1:0-1992 GCA_040382575.1 Candidatus Sericytochromatia bacterium | reverse complement strand
CTGCTGGACCTGGAAGCTGAGCTCGCGCGGATGGGGCAACGGCTACATGTCCGGGTCGGGGAAGTGGTGGACGTCCTTGACGACCTGCGAACCCATCCCGGTATCGCGGGTCTCTGGGCTCACGAAGAGACGGGCAATGACCGCTCGTATGCTCGCGACCGCGCCGTCATCGCCTGGTGCCGGGTACGCGGGATCCCCTTCCGGGAGTTCGCCCAGCACGGCGTGGTCCGCCCCTTGCGTCGGCGTGAGGGCTGGGCGGAGCGCTGGGAAAGCCGAATGAGCGAGCCCGAGGCCCCCGTCCCGACCTTCGTCCATCCGGCCCCGACGCTGCTCACCCGCCCCATCCCGGAAGCGCGCGACCTCGCGATCGCCCCCGACGAGCGGGTGGACGCCCAGATCGGGGGGATCCGCCGGGGCGAGCGCGCACTCTCGACCTTTCTCGAGAGCCGTTCGCGCGGCTACATGCGCGGCATCTCGAGCCCGCTCTCGGCCACCATGGCCTGCTCGCGTCTCAGTCCACACCTGGCATGGGGTACCGTCTCGTTGCGTCACGTCGTCCAGCGCACCCGGAAGCGCATCGACATGCTGCATGACCATGACGCCTATGGCGCCCGCAATCTCGAGGGGTTCCTGGAGCGACTGCACTGGCACTGTCACTTCATCCAGAAGCTGGAAGACGACCCGCGCATCGAGTTCGAGAGCTTCGTCCGGGCCTATGACGGACTGCGCACCACGCTGGATCGCGATCGCCTCGAGGCCTGGCAGACGGGCCACACGGGCTACCCGCTGGTCGATGCCTGCATGCGGGCCCTGGCGCGGACGGGCTGGATCAACTTCCGGATGCGCGCGATGCTCATGAGTTTCGCTTCCCACCACCTGTGGCTGCCCTGGCGCGAACCGGCGCTGCACCTGGCCCGCTGCTTCGTGGACTACGAGCCGGGCATCCATTACCCGCAAGTCCAGATGCAGGCAGGCACCACCGGAAACCCGACGGTCCGCACCTACAACCCGACTCTGCAGGCCCGCGAGCAGGACCCCGAGGGCGTGTTCATCCGACGCTGGGTCCCGGAACTCGCGGGGGTGCCGGATGCATTCCTGGCAGCCCCCTGGCAGATACCCCCGATGGTGCAGATCGATGCCGGATGCCGGATTGGCCGGGATTACCCGGCGCCCGTCGTCGAGCACGAGGCGGCCATCCGCCACGCCCGCGCGGCGATCGCCGGGTTGCGACGCGATCCCCAGGTCCAGTCCGAGACCCGCCGGATCCTCGACCGTCACGGCAGCCGGCGGCGGGGTTTCCAATCGGCCGAGTCCCGTCGGAAACGAAAGGCAACGGCCGCACCGACCGAGGTCATCGCCCCTCTCACGCCGCAACTCCGCTTCGACTTCCTCGAGCCGGGTACATGACGGTTCCATGGACTCCCTGAACCCGCTCGAGCGTCTCGAGCTCCATCCTCACGATGAGCCCCCGACCGCCTCTCCCGTCGAGGCCTGGCTGGTCCTGCCCAAGCATGGCCGCTGTTTCGTGTGCCAGACCGAGGTTCCGGGCACCTGGCAGATCGATCTGCGCCGTGACGGCTCCGCCGTACGCTTCCTGACCTGCTTCGGTGGAGCCCAGCAGGGACCGCCCGGTCATGCTCACGGCGGCTCGATGGCGGCCCTGCTGGACGAGGCCATGGGAGCAGCCGCCTGGCTCCGGCGAACGCATCTGGTGGCGGCCAGACTGGAATTGCACTTCCGCCGCCCCGTCCCGCTGGGAATCGAGGTGATGGTCGTGGCCTGGGTCAAGCAAGCGGGAAGCAGATCCTTGCAGGCCAGGGCCGTCCTGCTGTTACAAGACGGTTCCACGGCCGTCGATGCACACGGGGTGTTCGCCCACGCCCCGGGCCTCTTCGCAGATCTCGGATCAGAGTTCGATCGATATCAACAAGGCGATAAGCCGTCAAGTTAAAAATAATTCAAGTCATTCATTTGATTTATCAGCAAAACAAT
>JBEIFE010000509.1:0-1995 GCA_040382575.1 Candidatus Sericytochromatia bacterium | reverse complement strand
GGTGAGGCCAAGATCAGCAAGGCCGTCGCCGAGCAGGTCGTGAACTCGACCCTGGGAGCCATCTCGAAGGCGCTCGCCGCCGGTGACAAGGTCACGCTCGTCGGCTTCGGAACCTTCGAGGTCCGTGAGCGCGCCGCGCGTGAGGGTCGTAACCCCCAGACCGGCGAAACGCTGAAGATCGAGGCCAAGAAGGTTCCCGCATGGAACCCCGGCAAGGCCATTCGCGACGCCGTCAGCCAGTAGACCCTCTCACCGAGAGGGGCCGTCCCGGAAGGGGCGGCCCTTTTTCGATGAGGGTCAGGTCCGATCGTACGACCAGGATACGGGGCGACCGTCCCGGTAGGGCATGATCCCGTGAAAAGGACGCGGATCGGCGTCGAAGACCAGCGGGATGAAGTGGCGATCGCCTTCCCACATCGGCAGTTCTCCGCCCAGCAGCTCCGGGAGGGGATGCCACCGGAGCTCTCCTTCGTCCGTCTCCGTGAGGGGCTCTCCGGTCCAGGCCGTGATGCGAAAGAGGAAGCCCAGCCAATCTTCGCCGCCCTTGCCGAATCCCGGCCAGTTCACCGAACCCCGGAACTCCATCCGGACGACCTCGATCCCCGATTCTTCGCGGATTTCCCGGCGCATCCCCTGCGGAATCGATTCCTCCGTCTCGAGCTTGCCCCCGAGGCCGTTGACTTTTCCGGCATGGGCGTCTCCGGGACGACGGCCCCGGTGGATCAGGAGGACCTGGTCACGCTCGGTGTCGTGCACGAAGCCCAGGGTGGCGACGATCGGCTGGTAGGGCATGACGCCTCCCGCTGGGATGATCAGCGACGCCGGACCACGGCGCGCCGGATGGCCGAAATCGTGTCGGGTAGCTTGGCATTCTGGACGAGTTGCAGGAACCAGTCGGGCAGGAATGGAATCCCCGGGTCGATCCGGGCGGCATAGAACACGTCGCAGGTCGCGGAGCTCCTGGGCACGATGCGAACCGTCCCGCTGTAGGCCTTGATGGAGCCTTCCTTCATCTCGAACCAGAGGGACGTGGTTTCCGGCGACAGGTGCGTCTCGTTCAGCACCCAGTGATCCCCCACGGGCCACGGCATCGGGATCACGCAGCGAACCACGCAGAGATTCCCGCGGGTCTCGAGAATACGGGAACTCTTGAGTTCGAAGGTCTCGGCATAGCGATCGAAGTCCGCGAAGATGTCGTAGACGGCCTTGGCCGAAGCCTGAACATGTCCCACGACGAGCGTCTGCCGCAACGAGCCTGCCGCATCGACCATCCGGACGGCGATCTGACCGTTCTCGACCTGCCGGACCTCCTCGGGTGCGAGCCGGGTCCACGCCGGGTCGAACGTCTGGAAGGCTGCGGCCCAGTCCGGAAATCCGCCGGGTATGACCGCGGTGAACATCGTGAAGAGGGTCAGGAGGGTTAGATTATGTCGTTTCATCGGTAGCGCTGCCATTTCGCATCCACGAGGGTTCCCACGAGTTCCTCTCGCGGGCGGATGCCATGATCGGGTTGAGAGTCGAGATAACGATCGAGAGCCTGCTCGATCTCGGTGAGTGTGGCGGCCTGGTTGGCTGCCATCCGCAGGCTTGCCGCGTCTGGCAGTCCCTTGAGGTACCAGCCGACGTGCTTGCGGCATTCCAGGATTCCGCGGGCCTCGCCGACCTCCTCGACCAGCCACCGGCACTGCCAGCGGAGGGTCTCGAGGCGCGTGGCGAGATCGGGATCGGGTAGCCGCTCGCCGGTCCGCAGGAGATGATCGATCGCGGAGAAGATCCACGGATTGCCCATGGCGCCACGACCGACCGCGACGGCGTCGACTCCGCTCTCGCGCAGCCGGTCACGGCCGTCCTCGGGTGTCAGGATGTCCCCGTTCCCGATGACCGGGATGTGAGCCTGGCGCTTGACCTCGGCGATCGCCTTCCAGTCGGCAAGGCCGCGGTACTGCTGGACGGCCGTGCGACCGTGTACCCAGATGGCGTCTGCCCCGCAATTCT
>JBEIFE010000508.1:0-1996 GCA_040382575.1 Candidatus Sericytochromatia bacterium | reverse complement strand
CACGAGTTCCGAGTCATCCGCGAGGTAGTCCCGCAGGGGTCACGAGTTCCGAGTCATCCGCGAGTTGGTCCCGCAGGGGCCACGAGTTCCGAGTCATCCGCGAGGCGGTCCCGCAGGGGCCACGAGTTCCGAGTCATCCGCGAGGTGGTCCCGCAAGGGGCCACGAGCTCTCCGAAAAGGTGGCACGTTGACGCGGCCCCCGGAGGGTTTTTCCGTGCGCGCCCGCAGGCCCCGGGCGGCAGCGTACCGGGAGGTACGTGAGGCACGGGGCCGAGGACGTAAGCCGGAAATCACCCCGGGAGCCGCGTCAACCCTAGCTGAGGTAGCCTTTGAGCTGCTCCTTGATGGCCGACGAGCGGAGCTTCTGGAGGGCCTTGGCCTCGATCTGGCGGACCCGCTCGCGGGTGACGCCCATGTCGTGACCGATACCTTCCAGGGTGCGCTGGGGCTCACCATCCAGGCCGAAGCGGCGACGGACGACGTACAGTTCGCGCTCCGTGAGGTGCGTCTCGAGCATGTTCTGGACGTCTTCGGAGAGCATCCGGTTCATGACCGTGGCGGGTGGGCTGGCGGTGTACTGGTCCTTGATGATGTCGCCGAGGCGGCTGTCATCATCCTTGCCGATGGGAGTCTCGAGCGAGATGGGCTCGCGATCGGCCTTGGTGATCTCGCGAAGCTTCTCGACGGTGATCTGGAGCTCCTCGGCGACCTCGACCTCGTTGGGCTGGCGACCGAGGCGCTGGCTCATGAGGCGGATGGTCTTCTTGACCCGCGAGATGGTCTCGACCATGTGAACCGGCACGCGGATGGTGCGGCCCTGGTCGGCGATCGCCCGGGTGATGGCCTGACGGATCCACCAGGTGGCGTAGGTCGAGAACTTGTAGCCCTTGCGGTAGTCGTACTTCTCGCTGGCACGCATGAGACCCATGTTGCCTTCCTGGATCAGGTCCAGGAACGAGAGGCCTCGGCCAAGGTGCTTGCGGGCGATCGAGACCACGAGACGCAGGTTCGCGGCGACCAGCTGCCGCTTGGCGCGCTCGTCACCCTGCGAGATGCGGCGGGCGAGTTCGAGTTCTTCGGCGTGGGTCAGCAGGCGACGGCGGCCGATCTCCTGCAGGTACATGCGGATGGAATCATCGGACTGTTCGCTGTGGGTGTGCGTGGTGGCCGGGCGGCGCGTGCTGGGAAGATTGGTCTCTTCCTCGGCCGGCTCTTCGACCGTTTCGAGATCCTCGGGCTCCTCATCGGGAATCACGAAGGCCATCTCGGCGGCCTGAGGAAGAGCTTCTTCCTCGAAGGACACGGGCGCGGCGACATCCGTCAGCATTTCACCGGCGATCTTGGGCAACGAGCACCTCCTGAATCGTCATTTCTTGCCAGTCAGGCTGGCAATCCAGCCACCCATCATCGTCTTTCAACCTCGACGACTTGCCAGATCCGCGAATCACGTGCATACTGAGCCAGATCTTCACCTGACCTTCACGCGTTTCCCGGACTCTGGGCCGGGTGGCTGTCCCCTTCATGGGGCTACCACCGAGTATATAGAGAGTCCCGGACCATTTCTAGCGTACTGTTTTGTATTTTTTAAAAATATTTTAAAGGCTGTCTGCAGCAGGATGTCCGCCTCCAACCCACCGGGTCGATATCTGGAATACGCGCGCTTCTACGATCGAACGGGTCAGGCGCGCTTCGGCCTCCG
Organism: Candidatus Sericytochromatia bacterium; assembly: GCA_040382575.1. Lineage (GTDB taxonomy): Bacteria > Cyanobacteriota > Sericytochromatia > S15B-MN24 > UBA4093 > JAYKJE01. Next base: position 297 of record JBEIFE010000508.1, on the reverse strand, counting down.
CATGCTTTCCCATGCTCGGCGAGACTGGTATCGCACCGGGCTGGTGGTCAGGCGTCTACTCGACGTCGCCTGCGGGACGGGGGCCGTCGCCGTGGCATGTGCGCGGCGTGACATCTCCGTCGTGGGCATCGACGCCTCCGAGGCCATGCTCGAGGTCGCGCGCGCCCGTTCCCGACGCTGGGGAGTCCCCGTCGACTTCCAGATTCAGGACATGCGCGTTCTTCACGTACCCGGCCCCTTCGACGTCGTCACGTGTTTTTATGATTCTTTGAATTACCTCCTCGATCCGGCAGAACT
>JBEIFE010000507.1:0-2007 GCA_040382575.1 Candidatus Sericytochromatia bacterium | reverse complement strand
GTCAGCATGTCGCAGGCGAGATTAGTTGGCGCCGTGACAAAGTCGCACTGATTGAGAAAGTGGATGACCTCGGTCCAGTACACGCTGTCCCAGATCTTGTAGGCCTTCCAATCCCGGCTGTAGGGGAAAGGAATTAGATTATCCGGGATACCGTGGTTGCTGGCCACGACGGGAATGCCGAGGCGACGGGCATGCTTCCAGGCAGGAGCTCCCATGACCGTGGGAGTGACGATCTGGAGCAGATCGGGGCGCAGGCGCTCGATCGTGTCGCGCACCATGCCCTCGGGAAGGACGGCGAGACGGGGAGCGGCGCTGGATTTGCGAGCGGCCATCAGCGCGAATTTCAGGGCCCGGGCCCGGATCACGACGGTATTGCCGTCCCGCTCCACATACGAGCGCAACCCCTGAGCACTCGGGGCCAGCACGGTCACGCGGTGACCTCGCTCGGCGAGGCCGTGAGCCAGACGGCGGAGGGTGATGGCACTCCCCCCGAGCGTGGGTGGATAGTACTGGTCGGCCACCAGCAGCAGATTCAGCTTGTCTTGCGCGGTCATGCCCCCACCATGACAGCGCACTCAGGGAGCGTCAAGACGGGCCAGCAGAGCCGGGATGCGCGCCTACATCGAGCGCCGACGAGATCCAGGGCGCCAGGTGCTCGAGACGCACGAAACCGGGCAAGGGAGGCATGCCGACCGCGACCAGAGGAACGAGGCTATCACCCCGGCAGAGCCCCCCGTGATTACCACGTCCCATCCCGAGCCCCGTGTGGAACTCGTGACCATCCCGGGCCAGGACCACGAGATCGCCTGGACGGTCGAGAGCTCCCGACAGCCGGGCAAGTGGATCCGGATACTTCCCCCAGCGCAGGAAACCGGATTCCAGCCGACAATCGAGCGCTCCGGGATCGCCGCTGAGATTCCACCCCTGACCTGCCACGTCGCGGAAGGCGTCCCCCTCCCACCAGGTCAGGCGCCTACCCGTCCCTGCCTCTTCACAGGTCGTGCGACCGGCCTCGGTCCATGCAACCCGCTCCACGGCAGGCAGGGTCAGCAAGAAACGCCTCACGTCAGGACTCTCGTCGGGCTCGCGCACCTGAACGTAGGCCATACGGTCGTTCGGAGCCACGGCGAGACGGGCGCGACCAGCCAGCATCCCCCCCTGGACCAGGGAGGCCACTTCGAAACGTCGGGCCACGATCGCGGCCAGATCGACCGATGCATGCCCGCCGAGCAACGTCGTCTGGGCGTGGTCCCCCACCAGGATCCAGCGAGCCCGTCGGATGGCGGCATGGCGTGAGCCGAACATGCCCAGCAACCGACCGATCAGCGCATCGATACGCCGCAGGCTCCCCTCGACCCGATCCGGACCGCGGCGATGCGAGTGACCGTCGTGGTCTCCCAGATAGATGGCGAGAACGTCCGGGGCGATCTGGCGCTGTAAACGGATCGCACTCTCGACGGCGAACGCGTCCGTGAGCCCGTGGAAGCGCGCGGCCCCCGGGACAGGGGAGCGGTCGAGTAGATCCCCCCACACCCAGTGTCGCGCCCCCATCAAACCCAGGCTGTCATCGAGCTGACCGATGCCCTTCAGCCAGCCAGGTAACCGCGCACGATGCCAGTGACGGGCACGATGGACGGGAAAGTTCACGACGGCCACCCGGAAGCCACGCGCCTCGAGCACCTCGAAGATCGTCCGGGTCTCGCGCCCCAGGTGACGGGCATTGAGCTCCACCACCACGTCCTGGATGGGCCGAACCCAGCTGCCGCTCCGGAACCGCTCAGGGGAAGGCCAGTAGTGGACGTAGCGGTCCTCGAGCCGGTGGTACCAGAGGATGCCGCGGATGCCGTGATCCCGGGGCTGACGCCCGGTGACGAGACTGGCGATCGCCGTCGGGGTGACGCTGGGGAAGGTGGAGCAGACCTGCCACGACACGACCCCCTGGGCCGCTAGCCAGGACAGGTTGGGCAACCGGGGCCACTCCCTGGCAAGCCACCTGGGTGCCCAGCC
>JBEIFE010000506.1:0-2008 GCA_040382575.1 Candidatus Sericytochromatia bacterium | reverse complement strand
GCTCGCGATGGACCTCGCGGTAGGTCTCCATCTGGACGGGAACACGCACGGCGTGCGGGCACAGCTCGATCGCCCGGTGGATCGGCATGGCTGAACGGACGCCGTGGGCCCGGGCCTCGTAGCTTGCACTCGCCACGACCCCGCGATTCACGGAGTGCCCCCCGACGATGACGGGACGCCCCCTCAGCGCGGGATCGTCCCGCTGGGCGATCGCCGCGAAGAAAGCATCCATGTCGACATGCACGATGACGCGGCTTGCCATGACGATCGAACTCCGCCCTCCGGGTTAGAACATACGTTCGATATTAGGGCCTTGGTACCGGTTTGACAAGGGTCAGACGCTCGGGTGGTTTCACTCTGACTGCATTTCAGATCGTTTGAGGAATTGTTCCGTGGCCGTAAAACTCGTTCAAAACCGTGCAAAGCCCCTTCAGCCCGTCTCTCGGCCACCCCATAAAAGCTCAGGACCGTGCACGCACGCGAGAACGGGGCATCCCAGGTGGATGTGAACTGGTTCTCCCGTGCGAGGTACGGGTACAAACAGGCTGGTAGCAAGCAAGATCTGGATGATCAAGCATCCTGGGGGGGCTCGAAATGGCCAAGGTCGGAAACAGGGGAGGGGGCGGAGCCCAGCCTCCCAGGCCCGGTGGTGGATCGAAGCCTGCTGGAAATAACGGCGGCGGACCGAGGCCGGCAGCACCGAAACCTGCGCAGGGATCTGCCCAGGGGCCGTCTCGAGCACCCGGTGCCAGGACGACGTCTCTCGCAGGAAGCTCAGGACCATCCCGGGCCAGGACAGCTCCTCTCAATGCCGACGATCTCAAGCATCTGAAAGGTTCGGGAGTTCCGGCCACGATCGGCCTGAACGGCCCGGAGAAGCCCGCCAAGGGGGGCAAGGCGAACAAGAATGCCAATGCCCCGAAGACCAAGTTGAGTCAGGCCTTCGCGGATGACCCTGCTTTCCGTGAAGACCTCAAGGCTCTGAAGGGCCGTTGGGACAGCAAGACGAAAGACGGTGACAAACTGGGCAAGGTGCTGATCAACCTGCTCGACAAGCAGCCCACCATGCCCGGCATGGCCAGCGGAAAGGATCTCGTCAAAACCATCGTCTCCGATCTGGCCCATCCCATGCGGATCAGCCAGGGACAGGGCACGACCACCTGCACGACGGCTTCCATGCAGATCATCCTGGCCCGCTCGAAGCCTGCGGAGTATGCCCGGATCGCCGGCGATCTCGCGACAAAAGGCGAAGTGGGGGTCCGCGAAAAGGCGTCGCTCAAGTTGAAATCAACCGACATGGAAAACCTGGCCGGACGGACGCCCCTGGATTCGGCCATGCAGGAAAGCATGTATCGCCTCGGCGCGTCCCTCGGAAAAGGTGGCATCAGAGAAAACGGATTCGGTGGACGCTTGATGAGCGCGTCCAGGGGAAGCTTCGCTGGCAGATTCATGACGGCTGCTCGAAGCTTCGCGGGTACGTTCAGATCGGCCGTGAAGACCGCATTCGCCGGTACCGGCTTCACGGCCAGGAAGACTTCCTTCGCGGGCGAATCAGGAGCCGGACTCAACATCGACCAGTTCAACGAACTCAGCCGGAAGATGACCGGATCGAACAAGGTCGCCATGCAAGCGACCCCGCAGGTGTTGCAGCAGCTCCGGCTGACGGGCGATGACGTCACCGTGTTCCTGCGCCCCGAAAAAGGGGCAAAGTCGGGACATGCCGCCGTCATCACGGGCTGGGATGGGAACCATGCCATCATCGACGATCCGGAAAAGACAGAGAAGGTCAAGATGTCCATGACCGATCTCTACAAGCAGGCCCAATTCGTCCAGTCGAGTGCCAGTACGACCTCCGATTCCCGGACGACTCTCGGAGCGGTCATCGGCTTTAGAGGATACTGGCCAGCCGGACACAACTGTTGATTCATCCGGACCTCGAGGCGTCATCCGTATAACCGGATGACGCCCCTTCCCTAGGATTCCAGGTCCGTGCTGGCTTCCTGGAGTG
>JBEIFE010000505.1:0-2012 GCA_040382575.1 Candidatus Sericytochromatia bacterium | reverse complement strand
GTTCGACCCTGGCGCCAGTGGCCTTGCCCAGCAACTCGACCATCGGGGTTGCCATTCGTGCCATGTCCTGAGGGTTTTCCCAGGGGGTGAATCCCACCCGCAGTCGGGCGGTCGGTGCAGCGCAGGCTGCCTCTGGAACAGCCTGGAGGCCCGTGGCGAGCGACAGCACTCCCAGCATCAATAGGACTTTCCGGAACGGGGGTTTCGATGACACGTGGTGGCTCCTGCTCGGTATGCCGGGACTCGCTACATTTACCCGTCGCATCCCGGACTTCAACCGTCGCCGCGAAACGCATCTCTCCAGAGCCTCACGTCAGGGCCATGGACCTCGATCACATCGAACCTCACGGGACGGTCGAACCACCCTCTGGAGGCCAGGAAAATCTTGGCCACGTTCACCAGACGACCTCGTTTTCGCGCGTCGATCGCTTCCCGCCCGGGGCCGAACCGAGGCGAGGTGCGGAGTTTGACCTCGACGAAAACCACCGTGCTCTCATCGAGCGTGACCAGATCGATCTCCCCGGCCCGGGTCCGGAAGTTGCGTGCTATGATCGGCTGCCCCCGGCGTTCCAGCCACGAGGCCGCACGGTCTTCCCCCCTTTTTCCCGGACTTGCGAGGCCCTCGCCCGGATGCGCACTTCCACGAATCTCCCGTTGCTCTGGATACTCGGGTTGAGCACGCTGGTCCTGGCGATTGCCGCCACGCTCTCCCTGCTCGGCGGGATGGTCTGGATTTCTTTTCATGACTTCTCCATTTTATTTTCAGATCATGTCCATGATAGCATTTCATGGCGCATCGTGAGCGAGGTCCGTGCGCCTCGGGTCGCTCTTGCCGTCCTGTCGGGCATGGGGCTGGCCGTGGGCGGGGGCGTATGGCAAGGAATGCTTTGCAATCCCCTGGCGGATCCATACTTGCTGGGCATCACCTCCGGAGCTTCGCTCGGGGCCGCGCTGGCCCTCGGACTCGGGGCTCCAGCCTCGGTCTCTGCCGCCGCATGTGCGGGCGGCCTGCTGACTGTGCTCGTCGTCCTGCTGCTCTCGCAGCGCGGCGGGGGCATGGAACGTCTCGTCCTCATCGGACTTTCCGTGAGTGCCTTCACCTCTGCCGGGCTCGCACTCGTCACGGCCATCTGGCCCGATCGGGTGGCGCCCCTGCTTTTCTGGATGATGGGCGGATTTTCGACGCGTTCCTGGGGCGACGTCCAGGCTTTGCTCCCCTGGACCCTGACGGGCCTGATCGTGATCACGTTTCTCGTCCCGGCGCTCAACCTCTTGCAACTCGGGGATGAGCGTGCCCGCAGCCTCGGGGTTGCCGTCGGCAGAACCCGTCTGTTTCTGGTACTGGGCACCACCGTGCTGACGGCCTCGACCGTCGCTCAGTGCGGGGCGATAGGCTTCGTCGGTCTGATGGTCCCTCACGCGGCCAGGCTGCTTGCCGGGGCGGATTTGCGTCGGGCCTTGCCAGTGGCCGCCATCCTCGGGGGAATCCTCGTGGTGCTGGCGGACCTTGCCGGACGCCTCGTCTGGGCGGGCGGTGAGATCCCGGCAGGCATCGTGACCGCCCTGCTGGGCGGTCCCGTGCTACTGACCTGGTTCATCCGAGGAGGGCGTTGATGGCGCCTCTGCTCGAGGCCCGGGGCCTGGTCGTGGGCCGCAACCGTCCACTCTGGCCGGCACTCGATCTGGTGGTCTCGGAGGGCGAATGTATCGGGGTACTCGGGGTCAACGGGGTGGGGAAGTCCACTCTGGCGGCAACGCTGGCGGGTGTGTTATCACCTCTCGCCGGTGACCTGCATCTCGCAGGCCGCCCCTGGGATGGTTGGTCTGCGCGCGAGCGAGCGAGACACGTCGCCTTCGTCCCTCAGGTTCCCCCACCCGATATGGGCTTCCGGGTGCGCGAGTACATCGCACTGGGGCGCCATCCCCACATGGAATGGCCTGGCTTTCTCGGTGACGCCGATGACGACCGGATCGACGGCGTCATCGCGGAGATGGGCCTCGGCGACGTGGCC
>JBEIFE010000504.1:0-2013 GCA_040382575.1 Candidatus Sericytochromatia bacterium | reverse complement strand
GTTTCCAGTTCCTCGAGGTCGTCGTCGGTCAGTTCCGGGCCCTCCATCAGCAAGGTGCTCCATTCCTGATGGCGAACATGGGCTTCCACGAGCCAGCGTGGAAAGTCCGGGAAGTCCACCCTGGCCATCGCGAGCAAAAATGGAACGACAGGCAGAGAGCACCTCGGGGGATTGGCGAGCAGGCTGGCGAAGACCCGGTCCGGATTCGTCGTTTCCTGGAGCTTTCGGTAAGCCTCGATGCCCTCTAGCGGAAGCGCGGACGGGCGTCTCGAGCGAGTCCGGACATGGTTCCAGGCGGCCTCGAAATCGTGGGGGGCGATCGCCTCGAAGGCGAGATCTCGATCTTCCGGGCTCATGCGCTGACAGAGCCTGCGAGCCGCATCCAGATCGTGGCGGGCCAGTTCCCGGATGAAGCGGATGGGGGGCGCCGTGTAGGTGGGCGAGAGTTCAGGCCTCATGGTCTCGGCAAGCGTTCTCAGGAGCATGGTCCACTGCGTGCCATTCAGCCGAGAGGGCCTCTGGAACAGACATTCTCCCCATTCGACGCTGGGCCAGTCACTCGACGGATCGATGACGAGGGAGCCCAGGATCTCCATCGCATGTTCGGCGGGCAGCTGGTGAATGGCCAGGAAGATCATCGGGCAGGATTCGCTGGCATCCAGACTCAGGTCGCGCGTCGCCGCCCTCAGAAGGGCACGGTATACACGGGCGGTATGGGTACCGAAGCTTGGTCCGACCAGCGTGGGGATCCGGTTGCACAGCTGGGCGATCAGACCATCGTCATCCGCTTCCAGGAGACAGTCCTCGAACTGACGCAGAGCCTCGATCGACAGACCGTCTTCCCGGCGGATCAGCCAGGCATAGGCCAGGGCACGCTCCGAGACGTCCTCGAGCTGGTCATGGCTTCCATCACGGCCCTGGCGTCATCGGCCTCCAGGGCCAGCGCATAGATGGAGCGGGTGCGGTGGTCAGGCGGCGCTCCCAGGCACACTGCTTGCAGCACGGGGTGGCTAAGCTCCACGTCGGAAAGCCTGGTCAAGGTTTCGATGGTGCCGAGCGACCCCAGGACGAGCTTTGCCTCGAACACGGGTCTGACGCGGGGGTGGCGCACATGATGCATGAGGGCCCGTGTCGCAGCCGGGAGCTTGCTCCAGAGCCGAAGGGCGACCTCGGCGATCTCGGCCTGGCGGGACCAGGCTCGCGCATGCGGAATCCACCGGTCACCGGATCCCTGGATCATGGCATGAAGGACGAGCGCTTCATGCCGCTGGCGAAACGGGGCGAGCAGTCGCGCGATACGTTCCAGATGGGGGTCGGCTGCCTGTCTCCTTTGCAGGTATCGGCGGGTCAGATCGGGAGCATGGACGAAGAGATTCGGACTTTCGAAAATTTCCGGATGTCCGAGAAGGTCCATCTCGTCCACCGCGGCGGAGGCGTGGACCAGGAGGGGGCGGGTGAGTTTCCGGAGCGTGTCTCGTCTTTCACTGTCGAGATACGGCTCGATCTCGAGTGCCAGGCTCGTCAGGCGCAGCAAGGCGACCATCCGGTGAACTCCCCGCCTGTGAAGTTCACGCCCGAGGTCGGTACCCGGCACGCTCAGCGGGCCCAGGACCCGCTGGACCAGATGGACGGCTTCTCCCGGTGAGCGGGGGGCGATGGTGCGGGCAGTCCGCATGATGAGAATGCTGCGCCCGGCCCAGTCTCGCAGTCCGGGCCGCGGATGGCGAATCGGGTTGGCGCACCGGAATCGCGTGCCGGTTGCGGGTATTCGCCGGTGATGAATGGGGCGCATCCCGGGATGGCGGATGTGGGTCCACATGACCTGGTCGAGGAATCCATGGGCATCGAGTGGGGCCCAGTCGACCAGGGCCAGATAGGCCTTCAGGCAGCGTTCGACCTGTTCACGTCGATGGACCTGGGCACCGGGCATACGCCGATTCGGACGATCGCCGCGATCACTCGTGATAGCGGCCTTGAGGACGCTGGACCCGACTTCCCCGAGCGTGTCCATCC
>JBEIFE010000503.1:0-2016 GCA_040382575.1 Candidatus Sericytochromatia bacterium | reverse complement strand
GGCCAGTTCCACACCCGCCAGGGTACTCGATAGCGGTGGACGCGTGTCGGGGCCCGCGAGCCGCGCAGCGAGGTTCATTCGCGCCTTCAGATGATCGAGCAGGGGATATTCGAGGCCCAGGCCCAGGTCGAGATGATCGGACGTATAGCCGGCGCCCCTGGTCGACTCGAGCCATCTCCATCCCGTCTCGGCCAGGACCGCGAGGCGCAGCCGTGAAATGGGAATCGGCAGGAGATAACCTCCCCGGATCAGCAGACTCTGGGCGCCCCAGACCCCGAGATCCGCCGTGCCCATGGCGATGCCGCCTTGCCAGCTGGGTCCGAGCGACGAATCCAGGGACACGCTGATCCCCGTCCCGAAACCCGTGCCGAGTCGCGCGCCCGCCGGGGGAACCGCGCCAGGCATCGTCGACGCCAGCGCAGGCGAGGACACGAGCAGGGCCACGACCGCCCAGGGAACAGGCAGGCGAGGCGTCAAGACACGATCGAACGGCCAGAAAGCGGCGCGCATGGGACCTCCGGTGGGCGTCAACGGGCTTCAGTTTAGATTTCTCATCGGGGGGATGCAACTGCTTGGTTGACAATCCTCCCTGCCTTCACGTATAAATAACTTGTCTGCGGAGGTGGCGTAATGGCAGCCGCGCACGTTTGAGGGGCGTGTGGAGTAATCCGTGCGGGTTCAAGTCCCGCTCTCCGCACTCGTGGACAGGGGCGCCGGTCAAAGCCGGCGCCCTTTCTATTGGCGTCTTGCTGGACGGAGGCATGGGTGATCACGGTTCCCGACGGGCTCCACGGTTTGCTTCACGTGGACCGCTTTCTCGAAGCGTGGGTCCGCACCTACCATGCGGGTATCTACGGGATCCTTTTCGCGATCGTCTTCTGCGAGACGGGCCTCGTCGTCACCCCCTTCTTGCCCGGTGACAGCCTTCTCTTCGCGGCCGGAGCGCTGGCGTCGGGAGGTTCACTCGAGATCGGACCGTTGCTCGGAAGCCTCTTCCTGGCCGCAGTGACGGGGGATTCCGTCAATTACTGGGTCGGGCGAAAGCTGGGACGTGGCGGGTTACGCCGCTGGGTTCACGAGAAGCATCTGGAGCGGACGGAGCGGTACTTCGAACGTCACGGTGGAAAGACGCTCGTGATGGCCCGGTTTGCACCCATCTTGAGAACGTTCGCCCCATTCGTCGCAGGGCTCGCCGCGATGCCCTACCTGCGGTTTCTGGCCTTCAGTGTCGCCGGAGGCCTGCTCTGGGTCGGCGTTGCGGGTGGTGCCGGCTTTCTGTTCGGCAACATCCCCGTGGTGAAGAAAAATTTCGAGCTCGTGATCCTGGGCATCGTGGCCGTCACGCTGCTCCCTACCCTCATCGAGGTGGTTCGCTCGGTCCGTCATTCGGATACCGCATCTGCCCGTTGAGCCACGCGGGCGGGCGCGTCAATTCCACTTGCCGCGATGCCGGCTTCAGCGAGCTACGGCCAGCGGAAACACGAGCGTGACCATCTGGTAAGCCAGGGCTCCAGACAGCAAATAGCTGTCCACGCGATCGAGGATGCCGCCGTGTCCGGGGATTGCCGAGCCCGAGTCCTTGAAGCCCGCGTCTCGTTTGATGAGGGATTCGAACAGGTCTCCCACCTGTCCAGCCAGGCTCACGACCACCGAGAAAGCGAGCATCGGAAGCAGAGGCAAACCTCCCAGGATTGCCACGCCCAGCACGGCCAGAACCGCGATCGCCAGGCCACCGAGGGCACCTTCGAGGGTCTTCTTCGGGGACAGGGTTCCGATCAGCGGGTGCCTTCCGATGGCCATGCCGACCAGGTAGGCACCGATGTCCGTCCCGACGATGCAGGCATAGTAAGCGCCTGTCACGAGGATACCCAGCGGGGGGTGCTGCGTGACCCAGTCCGCGGCAGCGCCCGTTCCCGTCAGGAGCGGTCCAGGCTCCAGGTCCCTCAGGAGCGCGATATGACTGGGTAACCATCCCAGGAGAAGAAAGGCGAGGATGCTCGAGGTGGCATCCGCCGT
>JBEIFE010000502.1:0-2020 GCA_040382575.1 Candidatus Sericytochromatia bacterium | reverse complement strand
TCCCTGAGCGAGCGTCATCTGTCGCTCGCGATCGGGGCCGTCGAGCACGTGCTCGCCTCTCTGAGGAGGTTGCCCGGAACCGAGGCGCCCGCCAGAGAGTATGAGACCATCCTTCATGCGCTGCAGCAGGCCCTGGCCGTGCTACCTGCACCCGGTCCCCGCTGAACCCGGTACATGACGCCTGAAAGCCCCCGGAGGTCCGACCTCCGGGGGTTTTCAGGCGTCCTCACTTCAGCCGGTCTTGCGGCGGGTCATGCCGGGAGCTGGCAGGCCAGGTTCAGGCGCTCGATCTCGACCAGGTCTCGGCAACCTTCACGGCCCTCGGCGTCGATGAACTTGCTGCGCACCAGACCCAGGAGGGGGTGGTACCAGTGCTGGGCTGCTGATTCCTCGCCGCGCGCGGTCATGACCACGCACCCTGCAAAGGTACCCGCCTCCGTGATCACGGTGGCCCCGTCCGGTCCGATCTCCATGCACGCGCCGTGCGGGCCCTGCTGCTCGTCCCAGTGACGGGGTTCGATCGGAAAGCGCCAGATCCAGTCGTGGACGACCAGGTCATCGCAACTGCCGCGGATCTCGGCCGCGACGCCCTCCGGGCTCACGAGCACGTTGAAGCGCCAGCGATCGCCCCGGCTATCGGCCTGCTCGACCAGGACGCGCGTGCCTTCACTGGAGGGCATCAGGCCTACCACGCTGGTGGAGCCCCAGCCACACTCTTGGCCGTCGATGGTTTCCCGGTAGATGGCCCGAATTCCCAGCTCGGTGAGGAAGTACGGGTGCTCCGGAGAACCACCGTTCCATGCGTGGTCCGCGGTGTCGGGTTCCGCGCGCAGGGGCGTTTCCCAGCTCTCGGCTGCCGAGCCCGTCGCGAGCGTCGTGAAGTCGAGTTCGCCGCTCGCCCAGGCCATGATCCAGCGCTCCGCGGACGGTGCGACTTGCCAGGGCTCCTGGAGTCGCGGCATCTCCGAGGCCTCGATGGCCTCCACGTTGCATCCAGCCAGGGTCCACGAGCCATCGGGACGCAGATGCAGGGCGATCACCCGGGATCGCGCCGTCGTCTCGTGACCGCGCAGGCAGGCCACCAGGCAGCGGATCCCATCCGGGCCGGCGGGGTCGACGATGCGGCCACCCGTGGCGGCCAGGCGAATCCGGAGCAGATCGAGCGAGTCAGACATCGGAAACGGGCCTTCCTGCCGTCAGGCGCCGAGACGGGGGAACCATGAGCGGTCGAAGGGCATCCGCAACAGCACCAGCACGAGCGTCACGCCCAGGCCGATGGCCATCAGACGGAAGCGATTCTCGGCGGGGATGCGCTTGAGCCGGACCGCGACCACGTGTCCGACGACGAGGGCGACGAGCATCGTCACTCCGTGCTCGACGGCGTAGAACCGCAGGGCCGGATCCCGCATCGCTTCTTTCATGCTGGCCATCGCGGCCCGGGTCAGCGGGCTGATCCCGTACAGGATGCCTCCGACGAGCAGTTGCAGGTCCATCAGGCCGACGGCGATCACGGCGAACCGACGGCGATCGTCGGTCCATTCGCGGCGGCCGAGCCATCCGGCGAGAGCGACGCCGACGGCGGCCAGCAAGGCCAGCAGGACGAAGGTCCGGTTCAGGTTGTGGAAGGCAAGCAGGGCAGGGTAGAGCGACATGGAGAGCCTTTCCGGGGCAGACGGTCGGAGGTCTGGAACTTCCACGTTATCACGCGCGCGCCCGTCTCGCCGCCCCTTGCTCCGGTGGTACCATGCGGGCGGTTTCGTGACCGAGAAAGGAAAGTCCGATGAAGGACACCCCCAAGATCCGCAAGTCCGAGGAGGCCTGGCGGGAGCAACTGTCCCCCATCCAGTTCGAGGTCACGCGCCGCAAGGCGACGGAGCGCCCCTTCAGTGGCGTCTACTGGAATCACGTGGCAGATGGCATGTATCGCTGCATCTGCTGCGGTGCCGAGCTGTTCGATTCGGCCTCGAAGTTCGATGCCGGCTGTGGCTGGCCGAGTTTCTCGCGGGAAGAGGGCGAGGGG
>JBEIFE010000501.1:0-2024 GCA_040382575.1 Candidatus Sericytochromatia bacterium | reverse complement strand
GGGGAGCAGGTCCTTTCCTGAGCTCCAGATCGGGCATCCAGCATGCCAGCAAGAAGGTCATACCCACCAGCAAGCTGACCCACATGAAGATGCGTCGCATTCCCCGGGTGATGCCGATGTCCATTCCGCGCTGGATCGTCTCGACGAGCGTGTCGGCTTGCCTGTCGAGGGCCTCCTTGAACCTCGCATGGAAGGCCGTCGGGATATCGCCCTGGACGAGCTTTCGCTTGAGGTCATCGGAGATCCGGGGGTCTTTCACGCATGCGTCTCGCGCGGAGATATCCCCTTTGACGGCCTTCTCGAACCGTGCATACGTGGCATCGAACTGCTCGTGAATGGTCGCGCCGAGGGCCGTCCGGTCTCGCAACTGCATCGGCCCCTCGCCGGACATCGACATCGCCCCCCCGCTACCGGCAGGCGTCGCCGTCTGGATGCTCGCCACGAGCAGGGAACCGAGCAATGCTGCGCCCAGCGATCCACCCACCTGGCGACAGAACTGGTTCGTACTGGAGGCCGTGCCGATGCGCTCGCGCGGGACGGCATTCTGGAGCGCGAGCGGATACAGAGGCATCGACGGCCCGAGTCCCATCCCGATGAGGACCAGCATCCCCAGGACCTGCCAGACGGGGGTGTCGACCGAGAGGACCTTGAACATCAGCAGATCCGCCACCAGCAACCAGCCCGTGCTGATCAGGAGCAGGTGTTTGTAGCGTCCCGTCCGGCTTGCGGACCGACCGCTGAAGATCGACCCCGCGACGAGACCCAGCGTGAGCGGGGTGATCGTGAGCCCCGAGTAGGTGGCCGAAATGCCCTTGACCTGCACGAGATACAGGGGCAGGAAGGCGATCGTCCCGATGAACGCGGCACCGAAGAGCAGCATGGCGGCGTTGGCCAGGACGAAGGTCGGGATGCGGAACAGGCCGAGATCGAGGAGGGGGGCCTCGTGGCGTTGCTCGACGAGCACGAAGGTGACCAGTGCAGCCGCGGCCAGGCCGAGACAGCCGAGCACCTGGGGCGACGTCCATGGGGTGGTGTGACCGCCCCACGACAGGGCCAGCATGAGGGGCACTGTCCACGCCGTCAGCGCGATTGCCCCGGGCAGGTCAAAAGGCTTCTCCCCTGCAGGCTCGAGGGACGGCATGTGCTTCACCAGGAAGTAGAGCGCCACGGCTCCCACGGGCATGTTCAGGTAGAAGGTCCATCGCCAGGACAGGTGGTCGGTGAGCAGGCCACCCACCAGCGGTCCGATGACGCCCGCGATGCCGAAGACGGCCCCGAAGATCCCCTGGGCCTTGCCGCGTTCGCGCGCTTCGAAAAGCAGTCCAAGCAGGGCGAAGGCCACGGCGAAGAGCCCGCCACCCCCGATGCCCTGAAGGGCCCGGCATGCGACGAGTGTTTCCATGGTCGGGGCCGCCCCGCACAGGAACGATCCGGCGAGGAAGCAGGCGACGGCCACCAGCATGATGCGTTTGGGGTCGCGGATCTCGGCCAGACGACCGAAGATCGGCCCGGCCACCGAGGTCGTCAGCAGGTAGGCCGTCGTGACCCATGCATACAGGTCGGTGCGTCCGAGGTCGCTCACGATGCGTGGCAGGGCGGTCGAGACGATGGTCTGATCGAGCGCTGCCAGGAAGATCGTCAGGAAGATACCCACCAGAGACAGGCGCTGGATACGGGTCAAGGGGGACTCCGGATTCTCGCGTGATGGCGCGTGAAAACTTGTACGGCCGTCTAATTTTAGCACGGGCTCGCCGGGTTCCCGTCACGCGCGTCCTCGATCCCGGGTATGGTGAAGTCAGCGTCCTTGCAGGCCAGGAGGTCCCCCGTGTCGCACCTCGTCGCACCGCATGTCCTGTCCCGCGTCGAACCGGGGTCCGGGAAGCCTCTCCCGCCCTGTGAACCCGTGCCTCCCCGCGAGGCGCGCCCGGCCGTCGAGCGCGCCCGGATGGCGCAGCGTGTCTGGGAGGCCCGGAGCGTCCAGGCACGGGGCCGTGCGCTCCTGGCGTGGAAGGATGCGATCGTCC
>JBEIFE010000500.1:0-2027 GCA_040382575.1 Candidatus Sericytochromatia bacterium | reverse complement strand
GGAGGTGGCGGAGTGTCTGCATCCGAGTCCTGCCAGTCCAGCCGCCAACCGAGACTGGGTAGGAACGGTGCGGGAGCAGTGGCTGCGCCAGGGCATGGCCGGCCCGTGTCCCGTCTGAAGCGAGGGGCCCTGGTTTCACCGTTCCCCGGCGGGGGAATGGCTGAATGGGGGGCATGACAGATGTCAGTCCGCCCTAGAACGTGAAAGGTGGCGACAAGATGGGGGAACTCGGCGGCTGGTGGCCTTTCGGGCGCAAAGCCGGCTCGGAGGTCAAGGGAACCCCGGAAGTGCCCGGACCCGATCCGGAAGCCTCTGCTCCGGGCAGTGATCCCCGCGTCAGGGAACTGGCTTTCGTCCGGCAGGTCGAGAGCGATGGTCCTCTGCGGGAGGTCTGTGCGCGCGCATCGCGGCAGATGCAGGAAGGCCTATCGCTCTACCGCGAAGGGCGTCGTGAAGCCGCCATTGCCCGCTTCAACGGCGCGCTCGAGTGGCTGGGGCCCCTGGCGGCCCAGTATCCGGACATATGGGACATCCGGTACAACCTCATCCGTTGCTACGAGGCCGTGGATCCGGACCGGGCCATCGCCATCGGGTTCGAGGCACGTGAATTGCTGCTCCGATGGAGCGACGACGAGACCTTCGGTCCCGACTATACCCGCGCACCGCATCTGTTCACGGTATGCCGTAAGCTCTACAAGCAACTCGTGGTCCGGGGGCGTCCCCTGGATGCCATGGCTTCCCTGCAGACCGTCATCGAGACCGTCGATGCGGTTCACGCACGCGAGCCCAACGTCATGCTGCTCATCGAGAAGCTATGCGCCTTGTTCTTCCTCGACCAGATTCGCGCAGGACAGGACGTGTCCGTCCTTCTGGCCCCGGTCCTGGAAAACGGACCCGAGCCATCTTTCAGCTTCCATCCGGGCCGCAGCGAGGCAGAAGATGCCCTGATTGCCCAGCTCCAGATGGTGGCTTCGGATCTCAGCTGAGCCGCTCGATCGCCTCGAGGGTCATCTCGAACTTCAAACACGCCCCGGGAGGGATCGGCCCCATGCGCCGGTCCCCGTAGGCTTTCTCCGGTGGGATCGTCACGATACGTGTCTCTCCGACCTGCATGTCGAGGACGCTCTCGTCCCAGCCCGCGATCACCTCTCCGCGGCCGGCAGTGAAGCGCAGAGGTTGTCGCCGGGGGATCGATGAATCGAATACCGTTCCGTCCGGGAGCCAGCCGGTGTAATGGACCGATACACGGTCATGGCGGGCAGGGCGATCGCCGCTGCCTTTCTTGACCACCTCGTGAACCAGACCATCGACCGGCTGGAAAGGGGAGCGACCTTCCTTACTCGAGGGTCCGCGCTTGCGGGTCAGCAGGAGGCTCGCGGCGATCAACGCGAACCCTCCCCACATCCAGACCGGAACCTGGCTCGCATCCATCGCTCATCTCCTCAGTTTGGACGTTTGAGGCTGGCCGCGACGAGTTCGGCGATATCCATCGTCTCGACCTGCTCGGACTGCCCATGGGCGGATACACCGTCCCGCATCATCGTCAGGCAGAATGGGCACCCGGAGGCGATGACCTTGGGATTCTCCTCGAGACCCTCTGCGACGCGGTTCTGGTTGATCTGGCTGCCGATGGTCTCTTCCATCCACATGCGGCCACCACCCGCCCCGCAGCAGAAGGACTTCTCGCGACTGCGCTTGAATTCCTTGACCGCGTTATGGCTGATCTTGGCCAGGACCTCACGCGGCTGCTCGTAGATGTCGTTGTAACGGCCCAGATAGCACGAGTCGTGGTAAATCACGTCCTGATGGGTCGCCTGGACGTCGAGCCGGCCTTGTTCGAGCAGTTCCTGGATGTACTCGGTGTGGTGCAGGACGCGGTAGTTGCCGCCGAACTGCGGATATTCGTTCTTGATGGTGTTGTGGCAGTGCGGGCACGCCGTGAGCACCGTCTTGACGTCGTACTGGTTGAACTTGTCGACGGTGTACTGGGCGAGCTCCTGGAAGAGGTACTCGTTGCCGAGGCGACG
>JBEIFE010000499.1:0-2037 GCA_040382575.1 Candidatus Sericytochromatia bacterium | reverse complement strand
GACCGTCATGGGAACAGTCGTGACCTTCCGGACGGCCTCGTAGAGACGAGCCAGGCGTTCCGGATGCTTCAGCAGAGCGGCGCCGTTCCCGCTGCGAACCAGTTGCGGGGAGGGGCACCCGCAGTTGATATCCACGAGGTCTGCGCCGGCTTCCTGGGCGAGCACGGCCGCGCGCGCGAGCTGTTCGGGTTCGTGACCTGCAATCTGCAAGGCGGCAGGGTGTTCGTCGGGATGAAGCCGGAGGCGCTCTCGCATTTCCCGGTTGCCTGCCAGCAAGGCATCGGCATTGACGATTTCCGTGCTCAGCAGGGAATTCCGGTCGAAGCGGCGCACGACCCGCTTGAAGGGCGAGTCACAGACACCGGCCATCGGGGCCAGCATGGCACGACTTGACAGTTCGAGGGAGCCAATCCGGAGCATCGAGTCCATGCTACCAGTATCCGGTCCGGGAGCGGGCACGTGGACGTCAGGATGTCCGGGCAATCGCCATGGGGTTGCCCCACAGGAACTGCAACGCAGCCGGTAGCCGTCGAGCCCAGTCCGCCTCCGAGTGATGGCCTCGTGCGTCCTCGACCCAGCAGAGGTCCACGCCATCCCGGAATCCGTGCATCCGCAACGTGTCGGCCACATCGCGCGACTGGCGCAGGAACAGGGCCTGGCTGCAGCGGCTGCCCTCGTATCGACCGCAGTCGAGGTAGACGCGGGGACGTCGGCGGCGGTCAGCCTTGCGGATCACGTCGTGTATCTTGCGCCCCCCGACCCAGAAGGCCGAGGACATGGCCAGCACCCGACCGAATACGTGCGGACGGGTCAGGCCGGCATACAGGCTCGTCAGCCCTCCCAGCGACGAGCCGCCGATCCCGGTGTGAGAGGCATCCGGTAGGGTCCTGAAACCCCGGTCGATCCGGGGCTTGAGTTCCTGGACGATCCAGTCCAGGAATGGCTCACCCTCGGCAGGGCCCGGGTCGACGTGGGTGGGCCAGGGGCTCTGCTCTCGAATCCGACGTTCCTCGCCGTTGAAGATTCCGACCACGATCATGTGGGGAAGTTCTCCCCGCGAGATCATGCGCTCGCAGGTCTCGTCCATCTGCCACTCGCCAGCGAAGGCCGTGGATTCGTCGAAGAGATTCTGTCCGTCGAACATGTACATGACCGGATAGCGCCGGCCCGGGTTCCGTTCGTAGCCGGGGGGCAGGTAGATCTGGACCTCGCGCTCGCGGTCGAGGGAGGGGATCCGGAAGGGACCGATCGAGCGAACGTCACCGACGGTGGTGCGCGCCTTGGGCGTCAGGGGGTGACGGTCCTGCCAGTCCTTCACGTGAATGACGAGCACCTCGTCGCTACCGGCCTGGATGCGATGGTTCGAGACGCTGCCACCGTTCGCGAGTACTTCTACCCGGTTCCAGCCACCTCGCGTCACCTTGAATTCGCACCAGGTGCCCAGGGTGGCTTTCACGTCGAGCGAGAAGGTCCCGTCAGACTCGCGCTGCAACCGATAGATATCGCTGCGCGGATTCCAGCCGTTCAGGTTGCTTGCCAGAAAGAGTTGGTCCTCATCGGCGACGTGGGTCGCCTCCACGATGACCTTCACGGCGACGGCCGAGGGGAGGTGTAGATTGAGGGTACCGGTACCGCGATAACCGTAGCGTTTCATCGAGCCAGCCTTCCTGGACACATGCCCGCACCATACCCGCCGGCGGGCCTCGCTCGCTCGATTGTCGGAAATCTTTACACCGGCTGCTGGATACCGGGTAGGCGGTGGGTCAGAGCAGGTAGGCCTCGACGCACTTCGGCCAGAGCCGAAAAATCGAGGCGCGCGATCGCCACACCCGGTTCGGGTCCCGTGTCGGCCAGGACCGTCCCCCAGGGATCCACGATCAGCGCGTGCCCGAAGGAGCGCCGGGTGGGATGATGCTGTCCGGCCTGGGCCGGCGCCACCACGAAGGTCTGGTTCTCGATGGCTCTTGCGCGCAGGAGTACGTGCCAGTGGGCCATCCCCGTTCGCGTCAGGAAGGCTGCTGGCACGGTCCAGACATG
>JBEIFE010000498.1:0-2038 GCA_040382575.1 Candidatus Sericytochromatia bacterium | reverse complement strand
GTCTCTTTCTGGAGAAAATACGTGTCACGACAATTGCCCCTCGTCGCCCTGGCCCTGGGAGTCACGCTCCTCGCTGCACCGGCCTTCGCCGCTCCCGTCTCCGCTTCCGGTACCGTCCAGGATGCGCTTGGTCGCCCGCTCGCTGGCGTCAGCGTCACGGTCGTCGACCGCTCGGGCAAGGTCCTGGCGCGCGCCACGACCGATGCATCGGGTCGCGTCACGATCCCCGGGATCGACGTCGCCGAGTGCGAGCTGCGAGCCGAACTCGAGGGCTTCGAGTCGGGAACCCTGCCCCTGCGCTTTGCTTCCGGGGCGTCTGCGCCCTTCGTGCTGTCGCTGTCGGCCCGTCAGGGTCTCGACTACGGCCTGAAGGTCAAGCGCCTCGACCGGGCTCGCACGGTGCTCAGTCCCACGGTGGGCAGCACGCGCACCACCATCGACCGCAAGGCACTCGAGAACCTGCCCGCCGGTGAGCGCACGCCGATCAACGAGGTCCTGCTCCAGACCCCCAGCGTCGCGCAGGGGACCCAGAACCAGATACACGTGCGCGGGGATCACGGCAACCTCCAGTACCGCATCAACGGCGTCATGCTGCCCGAGGGCGTGTCCTCGATGGCCGACACGCTCGACCTGCGCATCGCCGACCGCGTCGAGATTCTCACGGGCGCCCTGCCGGCCCAGTACGGGCTTCGCACGGCCGGCGTCGTCGACCTCACGACCCGCACGGGACGCGCGCTCGACGGGATGCGCCTCGACCTGTTCGGCGGGACCTATGGCGAGATCCAGCCCAGCCTGGAGCTCGGGGGCAGCAACGGTGGAACCGATTACTACCTCCAGGGCAACGCGCGCTGGACGGACCTCTCGAGCAACCCGAGCACGTCCGATCCGTCGCTCTCGGGTGGGGGCCTCAGCCCTGGTCGCACCACGCGCGGCTTCGGTTACGTCTCGACGCTGCTCGGTGATTCCGCGCGCTTGAGCCTCATGGGCGGCGCCTCGAACGCCAGCCAGCGTGTACCCGGAAACCCGCTGCTCAAGAGCGAGGAACCGAAGTACCCCGTCCAGGGAGCGTTCGACGCGAACAACCCCTCGCGCACGCTCGCACCTAACAACGCCTACGGGGTCCTGGCCTTCCAGAACCGCACCCAGGGCGGGATCGACTACCAGGTCTCGGCTTTCGGTCGCACCAGCTCCATGACCTACACGCCCGATCGCAACCTCGAGCTGGCCACCACCGGTCTGTCGGCCAAGGTGGACCGGTCGGGTTACTCGGGCGGTCTCCAGGCCGACGTGGCGCAGCCGGTCGGCGATCAGAACACCCTCCGCTACGGGGGCTATCTGAGCCGCGAGCAGGCGTCCTACAAGACGGCTGCCGAGGTTTATGACGTCGACGGCGACGGCAAGGCCACCTCGAACACGACCCGCGCCATCAACGACGAGAAGCCCGTCGACAGCACCATCTCGAGCCTGTACGTCCAGGACGAGTGGCGTCTGAACGAGGCCTTCACGACCAATGCGGGCCTGCGCTACGACAACCTGTCGGGTTCCGTTGCGAACACCAACCAGCTCAGCCCGCGCCTCGGCTTCGCGTGGAAGCTGCTGCCCGGTACGAATCTGTTCGGTGGCTATGCCCGGACCTTCACGCCTCCAACGACGGAGCTGGTCGATGCCACCAGCATGGCCCGATTCGACGGGACCGCGGCAGCCATCGAACCGGCTGCCGCGGGATCCGGACTGCCCACAGCTGAAAGCGCGCATTACTACGATCTGGGAATCAACCACGAGATCCTGCCCGGGTGGACCGTCGGCCTCGAGGGCTACTATCGGGACGTCACCAACCTGCACGACGAAGGTCAGTATGGCAGCCTGCCGCTCTACACCATCGTCAACCTGAAGGAAGGCAAGATCTTCGGTGGCGAGTTCACGACCAGCTACCGTCGTCCGGGCCTCTCCACCTACCTCAACGTCGCCTACGGCGATGCCCGGGGCAAGGGGCTCGCGGCCGGTGCCAACCTCATCGAGGCCGAGGAGCGCGAGGCCC
>JBEIFE010000497.1:0-2039 GCA_040382575.1 Candidatus Sericytochromatia bacterium | reverse complement strand
CCCGATTTCGACGTGCCCGCACGTGAAGCCTTCGACCCGACGTACATGAAGGCGCACTTCGAGTGCGGCTACGAGCTGGCCCGGAACGGGTCGCCGTGGCACAAGTTCCCGCCCGGGTTCGACAAGCCCTTCGATACGCCTCCCCGTGGACCCTGGTCGGGCGTCTTGATCGCGGTCGAACGGGCCTCGGACCCGGATGCGGCGACCCACGCCCTCGTCCCTCAGCACGGTCCCCATGCGGCGAGGAGGATGCCGAGATCGGCACCGCTGACGATCCCGTCGCCATTCAGGTCGGCAGCGGGATCGTCCGTGCCCCATGCGCTCAGCAACCGGCCGAGGTCCGCGCCATCGGTCGCCCCGCTCCGGTCGATGTCCGTCGGGCAACTTCCGCAGCCGTGGGATTGCGAGACGATCTGCGAGAAGAAGCGGTTCCACACCAGGTCGGCCGCCCCGGGCTGGTAGATGTGACCGGTTCCCTGCACCTCGGTGAATCGCACCGGTGCGGCGCCGGCATAGATCCTCGTGACGTAGATCCGGGGCACCTGATAGGTCAGTTGCTCCACCGTCGTGGATTGGTAGGTCGCCTGGTCGTGGCCGATCCAGTAGGCAAGCTGTTCCTGATCCTGCTGGTCGCGTGGCTGCGAACTGCTCCCCTCACCGGTGACGAAGGTCTCGTCGCTCCCGCGCCATGTCCAGACCGGAACCGGGACGGACGGCATGAGCTGCGACTCGCTGCCGCCGTACGCCGTGATCCAGCCGCCCGATACGGGAGCGATGGCCGCAACTTGGTCGGCGTGGGCCGAAGCGAACGTGTTCGTCATCATCGCACCGCTGGAGAAGCCCGTCATGTACGTCCGGCATCGATCCACGCCGTAGAGTGCCTGCACCCGTGCGATGAGCGTGGAGAGGAAGCCGATGTCGTCCGGTGATCCGCCCGTGAAGTCCCAGGCATTCCATGCGTAGCCACCGTTCGTGTCGGCGGGCAGCCCGCCATCCGGATAGACGACGACGAGGCCGTTCTGGTTGCTCACGTCGTCCCATCCCGCGGTCGACTGGAACTGGGCCCCCGACGTGCCTTTCGGATGCAGCGCGACGACCAGCGGCTTTGGTTGGCCGGCCGAGAAGCCCGGCGGAAGATGGACGATGAACGTGCGGGTCATCCCGCCATGCTGCATCGTGCCGTTGATGTTGGTCTGCGCCGCCGCAGTCGCGGCAAGCACGATCGGTATGGCCGCGATGACCGAGTGGAGGCGGGTCTTCGGGCGTCGCATCACGTGGGGAACGCGTGGATCGACACATCATTGCGCGCCCGGATGGCGTTCTGCCTTCCGAGGGCGGGGGCTCCGCCGCGACATTCAAGTGGCCCGCGGCCCAGCCCGCCGATTACCGGGCTCGATTTCCCGTGGTCCCTACGCCGGTGGGGACGCGGTTCGACGAGCGATCAGCTTGTCCGAGGACTTCAGCGCAGTGGCGTGACGCGCGATGTCCCCTTGCCGCCATTCAATGAAGGGGCCCGCCTCGACTTCGAGGCGGGCCTTGAACTCCCCCAGCGGAGCGGATCCAAGCTCTGGACGGCGTTCGAAGCGACCCAGAGCGGTCCCGGGTAGTCCTTCGCACCGAGAAATCGCGGGCCCGAGCGACACGGGGGGGCAAGACTGGACGGGGCTCCGGGATGACTGCCCGCAGACTGGGCGGGGAGTGGGACATCGCTTGCCATGCACGACACTGTGTCGTACAATTCACGACAGCCTGTCGTATAGATCGTCTCGCCTGCATCTGCGGAGTACCCAACGAATGCTGCTCCCCGCCCTCGCCAACGCCGAACTTTCCGTCATAGAACTGCTCTGGGACCACGGTGCCCTGACCGCACGCCAAGTCCAGGATCGGCTCTACGGCGAATCTGACCGTTCGCAGCATGGCACCGTGCAGCGCCTCCTTCAGCGCCTCGAGGACAAGGATCTCGTGAAGCGCGAGAAGACCGGAGCGGCGAACGCGTTCTCGGCCTGCATCTCGCGGGAGGAGTACGCCGGTTCGCAGCT
>JBEIFE010000496.1:0-2044 GCA_040382575.1 Candidatus Sericytochromatia bacterium | reverse complement strand
GGGGGGGGGGGGGGGCCCGGTGCGCCCCGCCGCGGGGGGGCCCTGTGTGTGCACCCCCGTGGCACCGGTTGGTTTTCGCAGGGGGCGCCCCCGGCCCCCACGACGCCAAGCTGCCCCCCGTCGGTGTAGCCGAGCGCCCCCTCGAGGAACTCTTGCCCGCCGGGATGCTCCGTCAGGACCCGCCGGCATGGCCCGAGATCAACGAACTCGATGTCATGCGGCACTTCAACCGCCTCAGCCAGCTGAACTTCTCGATCGACACGAACTTCTATCCGCTGGGTTCGTGCACGATGAAGTACAACCCCAAGATCAACGAAGCGATGGCCCGTCTCGAAGGGTTTGCCCACCTGCACCCCTATCAGCCCGTATCGATGGCACAGGGCGCCCTGCAACTTCTGCATGAGCTCGAGCGGATGCTCGCAAGCCTGACCGGCATGGCGCGCGTCAGCCTGCAACCGGCCGCCGGCGCGCACGGCGAGTTCACCGGTATCCTCATGATTCGCGCTTACCACGAGTCACGTGGGGAGGGTTCGATCCGCCACAAGGTGCTCGTGCCCGACTCGGCCCACGGCACGAACCCAGCGACGGCCGCCCTTGCCGGATATGATGTCGTCACCATCCGCTCCAATGAGCGGGGTCTGGTCGACGTCGAGGACCTCAAGCTCCATCTGGGCCCCGACACGGCAGCCATCATGATGACCAACCCCAACACCCTGGGACTCTTCGAGGAAGAAATCGTCACCATCGCCGGCCTCGTGCACGAGGCGGGTGGTCTGCTCTATTACGATGGCGCCAACCTGAACGCCATCATGGGCACCGTCCGCCCGGGCGACATGGGCTTCGACGTCATGCACATGAACCTGCATAAAACGATGTCGACGCCGCACGGCGGCGGAGGCCCCGGTGCGGGTCCGGTGGCGGTCGCCGAGCGACTGGTGCCCTTCTTGCCCACTCCCACCGTCGAGACCGATGGCCAGACCTACTGGCTCGAGTTCGACCGGCCGGCGAGCATCGGTCGTGTACGGGCCTTCCTGGGGAACTTCGGGGTCCTGGTGCGCGCCTACACCTACCTGGTGACCATGGGGGCAGACGGGATCGTGCAGGCCTCGCAGGACGCAGTACTCAACGCGAATTACATCAAGGCCTCGCTCGAGGACCGGTTCGACGTGCCCTTCAACCAGACGTGCATGCACGAGTTCGTGATCTCGGGCGATCGCCAGAAGGCGTTGGGCGCGAATACCCTGCAGATGGCGAAGCGGTTGATCGACTTCGGATTCCACCCGCCGACGGTCTACTTCCCGCTCATCGTCCATGAGGCGATGATGATCGAGCCGACGGACACGGAATCGAAGACGACGCTCGATGGCTTCATCTCGGCCATGCGGACGATCGCCGACGAGGTCGAGAGCGCACCGGATCTGGTCCGCCAGGCCCCACACACGGCCCCCATCGGGCGAGTAGACGAGGTCATGGCAGCCCGGAAGCCGAACCTCTGCTTCACGTGCCGCTGAGGCTGGCTCGCTCGACGGACCCGACCCGCAGCAACAGGAATACGATGACACCGACGGAGGCGAGCCCGAGCAACCCGATGGCGAGGGCCGCCTGCCATTTCGACCTCTCCACCCTCGCGATGCGCCTGGCCAGCAGGCCATCCAGGGCAGGGGAGGTCGCGTCATACAAGGCGAAATCCGCCCGGAAGGCAGCCAGAACGGGGCTCATGAGCGACGCATGAACCTCGCTCTCATCGAGCTTGCTCTGAGCCGCTCCCTCCAGAACGGCCAGGACACTCTGGGTTCGCGCCTCCGCCTCGCGTCGGAGGGGTTCGAGTGTCCGGGCCAGAGACGGCTGATTCTCGAAGGCGACGCGAAAATCGTTCCCGACGCCCTCCAGGTTCGACCGCAGCAATCCAGCAAGCGCCACGAACTGGTTACGGGCCGTATCGTCCATGGGCGCCTGAGCACCATGTTCCCGGGCGAGTACCATGATGTGACCCAGTAGATCGGCCGCCGTCGGCAACTTCACGACCAGGGCATCCATCAGGTAG
>JBEIFE010000495.1:0-2047 GCA_040382575.1 Candidatus Sericytochromatia bacterium | reverse complement strand
TGTTTGCGCTCCAGTTCCCAGGAGCTGACCTCCAGAGAGCGCTCCACGAGATGACGATCCTCGTCCTGGCTCCAGTAGGCCTCGTTGACGGCAGCCAGGAATCGCTCGAAATCTGGGCCGAAGCGAGACAGCGCGTCCAGACCGAGCGTTCTGCGGAGTTGCCGCTCGAGGAGCTTGTGCATGTCGATCAAAACACCACCTCACGCAGTGTCGTGATGGCCATGGACTGGTTCTGGACCTCCCCTTCACCCCCGGGCTCGGTGGGACAGATCTCGCCGTAGGCATAGTAGCCCGCGAGTGGAACCTCGGGACCGAGGATCGCACTGACGGCCTCGACTTCCTCCTCGGTCCGCTGACCGAGTACCCGACGACGTCCCACGGAGCTCACGAGGAGGGCGAAGTCAGGCGGTGGTGTCAGCCCCGACTGGACACTCATGGCGGCATTCTCCGCCCCGCTGATCAGGCGGTCCTTGTTGGCCATCATGAGCTGGGCAGTCGCCCCTTCCGGGATGTCAGCGGCGAAGGTCAGGCTCCCTTCAGCCTCGTCGATGGCGACCACGGTCCTCACCAGGTAGCGGCGATCGCCTTCCCTGCGGACGGCCAACGGAAAAAATAGGGCGCTGGATGGCAGCCCCGCAGAATGCTCACCGAGATAGCGTCGATAGACCTCGAGAGCAGGCTCATCATCGAACTCGTACACGATCTGACCACGGGATCGGGTCACTCGCCTGACGAGACCAAAGGAGTCCCACCCTCCCAGAGCTGCATACCGCACATCGAGGCGCGCATCACCATGGATCCCCACGGCCACGACACGGCCAGGGAAGGGTTGTCCGTCCAGCCCCACAACGGTCTCGGCGAAGCGGGTCCCATCTCCTGCCAGCCCCCCCGTGATGGCCACTCCGTCGGGAAGTCTTTTCTCGAGGGCTTTGACCAGGAGGGTGGCCCTCACCATGAGCCCGTCGGAAAAAAGAAGCACATGGCGCAGACCCGGCACGGAGGCCAGATCTTCGCCAAGGCGATTCCCCACGGCGGAACTGTCATCCGAATCGGTGAGAGTCTCGACAAGAGCCCTGAATGAACCATGAGCCAGCACGAGTCCGGTCACGACGACGGCATCGTCGAGAATGGCGCGGTGAGCGATCTGGCCTGCACTGGAGCAATAAACGGCCGGAACTCCGGGAAATCGAACGGCAACCTCGCGGGTCAGTTCGACGCCTATCCGGTGCGGATCACCGAAGACCAGCAACAGAGCACGCCCCGCATCATCCTCTGAAAGAGGAGACGGGGGGCAATCCCAGCCATCCGAGGACCAAACATGCTGGAAATGACGCAAAATGCCTCCAGGTCAACCGTCGGCATTTTACCCGGCCATGTGAACGATATCACCGGAACCGGTCAGAGTGTCATTTCAGACGGCAAGATGGAGCGGAAACGAACATCCTTCATCCGATATTCGTAGACTAGCCGCGTTCCGGAGAGCAGGCGCCCGACCACGACATCACCGGTGCGCATGTCGATGCCGGACTCGGCATGGGTGACGCCGGCAGGCAAATCGGACCGCATGAAGGAGACGACCGGGAGAATCCTGCCTTCGAAGAGGATGGGAGACGCGGACATCAGGCGCGATTCAGGATCAGAGACCCCCAGGATGAAGACGGACGGATCGGTCTGACGCGGATAGAAGCCGTTGAGACTGCGCGCCCGGTCATCCTGGATCGAGACCGTCATCTTGACGAAAGAGAGCAACCCCGGAAGCTTGATGCGAACCTTGTCCGAACCGTCCACGAGCATCTCCATGCCCACCATGAACTGGGTCGAAGACTGGAGAACGACGTTCTTGACCAGTCCTGATGACTGTACGAGCATCCGGTAACGGGTTCCGCGGAACTCGCTCGCCTTCCACTCGCGAGTTTCGAGCGTCGCCTCGAATGGCGAGAAGATCTGACGCCGGGAGAGAACCCGCGCGACCACCTGCTGGATGCTGGCTGATGTCCCTTGCCCGGGATCGACAGGCCGCAGGGGCTCCGGAGCGGGGACGACGGGT
>JBEIFE010000494.1:0-2048 GCA_040382575.1 Candidatus Sericytochromatia bacterium | reverse complement strand
TCTCTCGGCGCAGACGGAGGGACTCACGGGGGCTGGCTTGGAGGTCATCATGCGGCGAGCCATGGAGCTGTCCCTCGATGACATCCTCGAGGTGAACGAGGTGGCCGAGGCGATCGCCGACTAAAAGCCCAACCACGATCCGCGCACCTACGAACTGCAGACGCTCTATGCGCTCCAGGCGACGAACTTCTACTCGATGATGCCCGGTCAACTGCCCGAGCACCTGGAGCGCATCCTCGAGGATTGCCGCCAGCAGCGCAGCAACGCGCCTCTCGAGGCGGCGATCGCCAACCTGCGGGGGGGACTCCCGGGAGGACTCGCATGAGAACCTGGCAGGGCATCTGGTTCACCGCGGCGATCGCCGTGCTGGCCTGGTTCGCGGCCACCGAGATCGTGTGGCTCCTGCCCGCCGGTCACCAGCCCGGCCTGGTCCGCCCCCTCGTGACGGGCGGACTGTTCGGTGCCCTCATGGGAGCCTCGCTGGGCCTGCTCGAATATGCGTTGCTCGATGCGGAGTTGCTGACACAGCCCATTCACTGGCTCGAGAAGATGCTCCAGGGCCTGGTGCTCGGAGCCGTCCTGGGCGCTGGAGCCTTCGCCCTGGCAGACACGGTCTTCACCGCCTCTCACCACGCGCCCTGGGCACGTGCCCTGCAGTGGGTGGCCGCTGGGGCCGCTCTGGGCGGGGTTGAAGGCGTCAAGGCCAGTTCATGGAAGCGTGCCTGGACGGCCATCGCCGGCGCGACCCTGGGCGCCGTGCTGGGCAGCATGTGCATCGGCATGGCTCCCTTCCTGGTGAATCACCACGAGGAAGCCCTGGCCATCCTGATCGTGAAAGGCGTGTCGCTGGGGGTTTTTGGCGGCCTGCTGGGCCTCGGGATGGCGCTCTCGCTCTCGCTCAGCCGTGAGGCCAGCCTGACGGTGATCGCGGCCCCCCTGCCCAAACAACTGGATCAGAGCTTCCCCGTGGGGAGCCACGGGGACCAGGAGACCCTCGGCTCGCTCAAAGCAACGTGGACCCTCACGGGGGACACGGCCATCCAGCACCGCCACGCGATGCTGGAGCGCAAGGGCAGCGGTTACGTGATCCACCCGCTTGAAGAGGCCACGGTCGACATCAGTCTGGAACCCCTCGAAGCAGCCGAACTCGATCGTGTGGGCGATGTGGCCTTCCAGACCCTCGCCGACCCGACGGACCGCCATGAACTGCGCCACGGGGATGTCCTGCGCCTCGGCAGCGGGACCTACCTGCACTTCGAATACCGGCGCTTGCAGGAGGTAAGCAACGGGATCGCGGGCTGGCTACCCTGGGTTCTCGCGATCTCGAGCCTGCTGAGTGGATCTCCGGCATGGGCCCGCCTGCCGGCCATGCAACGTCCGGACGTGCTCGTCCAGGATGTTCGCCCGCTGACGTTCCCGCGCATGGAAGCCGACGTCCTCGTGCTGGATGGTGACGAGCCCATCAACGGCCTGTCCCCGGAGGACTTCCGCGTCCGGGTGGACGACTACGGGGAACAGCGAGCCACGGGCCTCGCCCTGGCCGCGAGCGAACCCGGGACGAATTACATCGCGATCGTGATCGACCGGTCCGGGAGCATGCGCTTCCCTTCGGGACCCCGTGAAAAAACCAGCCGTCTGGAGGCCGCCAAGGCCGCCGCCCACGCCTTCGTGAACCAGATGGGCCCCCAGGATCAGGCGGCCATCTTCTCCTTCGACCAGGCGGTGCAGGCCGGTACCTTCACGCGCTCGCATGAGGAACTGCACGCCCAGATCGACGCCGTCGAGATGCGCAACCACTTCTCGGGGATGACGAACCTCCTCGATGGCATCGGAAATGCCTGCGATGCCCTCGACCGCCTGGGCGATGGGCAGGGTGTCGTAGCGCAGCCCGAGCATCACCAGCGCGTCGCCCAGCCCAGTGAATCCGACTCCGATCCGGCGCTTGGCCCGGGCCTCTTCGGCTTGCTGCGGGAGTGGCCATCCTGTGAGGTCGAGCACGTTATCGAGCGCCCGCACCTGTAGCGTCACGCTTCCGACAAACCCATCGA
>JBEIFE010000493.1:0-2053 GCA_040382575.1 Candidatus Sericytochromatia bacterium | reverse complement strand
CACGCGGGATGAGCTGCATCACGTGGCCATCGGCATCTTCCGCGAACAGCATCGCCTTCAGGATCCGGTCCGACCGCGCCGTGACCGTGAGCGCCGTGCCGGGCCGGAACGCCGGGACGCGCCCCTCGCGGCCCCCATCGATGACGAGATCCACGTTCGGGGCTTCCCCCGCGACGACGGGCATGCCGGCGAGCAGGAACACGGCGATCGCTCCCGCAAGCCACATCCGCCCCGAACTGGCATGCGGTCGGCCAGCACCGGAGCGACTTGCGGGGTGGGGGGGGAGACGGATGGGCATGACGCTTCGAGATCCTCCGGGACGGGGGCACGAACCATTTGTACCCCGGGCTGACACGAACGCGATCGCCCCCGGGACTGACGTTTTGGACGTCCGTGCCACGGGCATGCATGGCATCAGGTGAACCCTTCGGTCCCCTGGAGCTGCGATGCGCGGGTTACCCCTCTGGCTTCAAACCTGCCTCACCCTGAACCTGCTGGCCACGAGCCCGGCCCTTGCGGTCCTCGAAGAACTGCCCGCGGAACCCGCGGTCTGGGCTCCCCTCGACTGGGATACCCGGCTGTCGGCCGCCTCCGCCATCCAGAAAGAATCCCTGACGCCCGCCAGCCGTTTCGAGCGATTCAGGACATTACAGGCCAGGGTCATCCAGGCGCGCCTCACGGCCGATCGCACGTTGCCATCCGACCTGGTCGCGGAGCGTACCCGCCTTGCGAACACGAAGTTCGTCAAGGACGAGTTCGAGAGCGTGGCCGACTTCAGCGGACGCATCCGCGCTCACAACACCCGGGTGGCCGACCTGAACGCCCGTTTCCAGGCCTTTCTCGATTCCGCCCCGACCCGGCTGACGCCTTCCGAAATGGCCGATATCACGCGGGCGACGCTGCGGGAGGTCTACGGCGTTCCCGTGCTCGCGAAACTCCGCTACGACGCCGAGACCGAGCACTTCTTCGCCGAGATCGGCCCGGCGCCCATCCTGACGCTCGGAGTGCCGCCCCGCATCGCGCTGCCCGTCGAGAGGCGCCGGGCCCGCTCCCTCAAGCCCCTGCTGGCTGCGAGCAAGCCTCACCTGAGGTTCGAGATATCGGCCGCCGGCGTCCTGCGCTTCAAGGAGACGAGCGTGGTGGTCGGCGGAGACACGCTCACATGGGTGCCGACCGACGCACGCATTCAGCCGACGGACGTTCCCGCGCCCGTCGTGGCCGTCGCCGCGGCACCGGCCCTCCCCCCGCGGCGCGACTGGTACATCCCGGCGGTCACGCTCTCGCAGGACCCCGATGTGCTCAGACTGCGCAAGGAAGTCGTCGAACGCGAACGCCAGAAGGCCCGCGAGGAGGCCACCCGGCGAGAGAAGGCCGAACTCGAAGCCCGGCTCGCCCGACTCGAGGCCGACGGGACGGGCGGTCCGGATGATATCGGGCCGCTCCTGGATCAGGTCGCCACCGCACCCGATGCGAATCACCATGCGTTCGTGGTGGGCATCTCCACCTACGACCGTGCTGCCCCCGTACCGCATGCGGACCGCGCGGCGGGCCTGTTCCGCAAGCTCGCGATCGCCCGACTCGGTATACCCGAAGCCAACGTGACGCTCTTGACCGACCAGAAGGCCACCGGCACGGCCATCAAGGGGCACTTCAGGAGCCTGCTCAACCGCCTGCAGAGCAAGGACACCGTGTACGTGTACTTCGCAGGCCACGGGGTGCCGGGACGGGACGGCAAGAGCACCTTCCTGGCTCCTAAGGATTGCGTGGAAGGTTCCTACGAGGACGATGATCTGCGCCTCGACCGCCTCTGCGGGGAACTCGCGAAGACGCCTGCCAGCCGGATCGTCGTGGTGCTCGACGCCTGCTTCTCGGGTCGGACGGGCCCGAAGAGCCTGCTCTTCAAGGGAGTGTCGCCCATCCTGGTCGCGCCTACAGGGCCCACCATCGACGCGAAGCGGATGACGCTCCTGCTCGCGAGCAGCGGCGACCAGTTCGCCAACGCCTACGGTGACCGGAGCAACCGCCTGTTCAGCTACTGGCTCATCAGGGGGTT
>JBEIFE010000492.1:0-2055 GCA_040382575.1 Candidatus Sericytochromatia bacterium | reverse complement strand
GCTCGGCCTCATGGTCATAGGAAAAGGAGGCGTCGATGAGGCCCGATTCATCGAGGCGACGATACAGGTCAGAAGACTTGCCCAGGGCGAGCTCCAGAGCGATTCCGGAAATGAGGTGATGCAGTTGCAAGGCATCCCCCGTGACGCCAGGGGCGCGGTCCTTGAAGCCGAGGCGGAGGATGGGACGGGCGACGGCGAGATGCAAGGTGCTGGAGGCTGCGTGGACGGAATCGGGTTCGGGGTCCTGGAGTCGCTCGACACCGGGCCACGGGTCGAAAGTCTTTCGGGCCTGGTTGGATCTGACCTCGCGGAAGATGCTCTCCGGATCGACGTCTCCGCAGACGACGAGAACCATGTTCGCCGGATGGTAGAACGTGCGGTAGCAGGTCAAGAGGCTGTCGACATCGATATGGCGGATGGATTCGACCGTCCCGGCGATGTCGAGGCGGACCGGGTGGACGTGATAGAGGTTCTCGAGCATGGCGCGATATCCCCGCCAGGTGGCGTGGTCGTCGTACATGCGGATTTCCTGCTCGATGATGCCCTTTTCCTTGTCTACGTTGGAGTCCGTCAGGTAGGGAGCCTGCACGAAATCGAGCAAGGTATGCAGGTTCTCGATGACGCGATCGGTCGCGGTGAACAGGTAGCTGGTCTGGGTGTGACTGGTGAAGGCGTTGGCCGAGGCACCCTTGCGGCCGAAGAGCGTGAAGGCGTCACCATCGGGCTCCTCGAAGAGCTTGTGCTCGAGGAAGTGGGCGATGCCATCGGTCACGCGGACCTCTGGACTTCCGAGCGGTCGGAAGTGATGGTCGATGGAACCGTACCGGGTGGTGAACATCCCGAAGGTCTTGGCATAGCCAGGGCGAGGAAGGACGACGACGTGGAGACCGCCAGGAAGCGTCTCTTCGAAGCGGTTCTCGGACAGCGTGGCGGAACGGACCTCAGGCATGCGTCACCTCCCGGGACTGGCGATCGCGCAGGGCGTATCGGACGTGCAGGCGGGTTTCACGAGCGAGACGGGCCAGATCGGCCACCGTGACACGCCCGCAGGCCTCGATGACCTGTTCGATGGTCCAGCGATGACCCGTCAGGTCGCGCGCGAGGACGTGATGGGCGACCGCCGCGGCCGAATCGACCAGTTCACGGTAGTCATTGACGATGAGGGCCAGGGTCTGTTGCATCTCGTCGGCATCGACCTCGCCGCGGGCGATCGCCTCGATCTGCTCGAGAATCAACCGTTCGGCGGGCTCGCGATCGGCCTCGTTGATGCCCGCGGTGATGAGCATGTAGCCCTTGATGGAGTCGTAGCGGGAGTAGACGCTGTAGGCGAGACTGGCCTTCTCACGGACGTTCACGAAGAGTTTCGAGTGGGCGTAGCCCCCGAGAACCCCCGAGAACATCAGGTATGCGGGGTAATCGGCGTCGTGAATGGTGACGGGAGCCCGGAAACCGAAGACGAGCTGCGACTGCTGGACATCGAAACGATCGGAACGTTCGACGACATCGGTGCGATCGCCCAGGCGAATGGTGGGTTTCAGGGCGGGACCCTGGCCAGACGGCAGGGGCGAACAGCGAGCCCAGAGGTCGCGAACCTGCTCGGGGTCGACGTCTCCGACCACCACGAGTTCGCGCCACATCCCCGTGAGCATCTCGGCGTGACGGGCCGTCACGCGTTCGGCCGTGAGGTCTGGCAGGTCCTCGAGGCGGCCCAGGGAGTGGAGAGCGAAGGGTTCACCCTCGAAGAGGGCTTCCACACCACGGTAGGCCGCATAGCGAGCCTTGTTATTGATGATGGAACCCAGGCGGCGACGAAGCTGTTCGCGCTCGAGATCGAGGAATTCGGCGCGGACATGACCAGCGGTGAGAAGGGGCTGGCCCACGATGGACGCGAGCAACTCGAGGGCGTCCTCGAGGAGATGAGGCTGACCTGGCAGGAACTTGCCATTGGGAATCTCGATATCGAACTGGAGGACGTGCTGGTCGCCATGCTTGTAGACGCTGTGGTCGAAAGATGCGCCGAACATGTCGTCGAGTCGATCCTGCAGGGCCTTGACG
>JBEIFE010000491.1:0-2057 GCA_040382575.1 Candidatus Sericytochromatia bacterium | reverse complement strand
CGAGATAGGTCACGACGTGGCGACGCGGCACCACGAGGGTATGCCCCGGGCTCACCGGGAAGGCGTCCGGGAAGGTGGTGACGAGGTCTTGCTCGGATCCGGCTCCGTCGCCGAGGCGTGCGCAGAACGGACAGGTTTCGCTCATGGCCATGGTGTACCCGACCGGACGGGGGCTCTCGCGACCGGTCAGCGGGATCTCAAATTTCCACCTAAGATTCAAGTTGCACTTTTCAATTTCAGTTGCTACTTTCAAATCATGAACACGGAGAGATCAGCTCGAGATGCACGCGCTCAGACTACGGCCTTCGGTCAACTCCTGGGCACGGGGTACCGGCCAGCTGCTTCCGGGAACCGGTCACCCTTCGACTTCGAGAGCCTGGATGGCCGCACCATCATCGACCTCAAAGGCGTGACTGCTGGCGCGCGAGATTTGCGTGCCAGCCTGCTTCAGCTGGCTATGGCATTGCGTGAGCGACCAGGTGTGGAACGAGGTGTCCTGGTCACACGGATTGGCCCGATGGGAGGAGAGCGCATCCTCGAGGAACTCGACAAGCTCGATGGGGTCCTCCGGGCTGAACTGGCAGGTCGCCTGTGCATCGTGGGTGTCCACGCGGATGGGGCCATCGTGATGCCGCGGCGCGATGACGTGCTCGCGTTGATCCAGGATGCCGCGGTCGAGGTGCTGGGTGGCGTGGCTGCCAGACCGCCCTTGTCCCGATGGACCCGCAAGACGTTTTCCATTTGGCTCTCCCTCCTCGAATCCTGGCTCCGGGATGAGGGTCCCGTGCCCCTGGGCGTCCTCGGGGAGCGAGCCGACTGTACATACCCCACGGTCCGGACAGCACTCGAACGCCTGGAAAACTTGGGTGAGTTACGCCGTCATTCGAGCCGGGGGGCGTCGTTCGGGAATTTTCCCCGTCGCTCCCTGGAGGAGATCCTGGTACTGGGCGCCGAGGTACGACCTGGCCAGGCGTTCATCGATGCCAGCGGACGTCCGCCCGATATGATGCGCACGCTGAGGCGTTTACGCGCCGCTGCTCCGCAACACGTGGCACTGGGTGGGGTGGTAGCTGCCCGCCACCATGTCCAGATGTTCGACCTGAACGGGATTCCCAGGATCGATGTGACCGTGAACGGAGCCGGATCACTGGATTGGCTGGAAGCCGTGGATCCGGCCCTGCAACCGGTCGATCAGGCTGATATGCGCGATACCACCCCGATTCTCGTCGTTCACAGGCTGGATATGGGTGACCCTCGATTCGAACCCGGTGCAGATGGCGGCCGGGCGATCGTGGGCCGTGCAGAGACGCTACTTGACCTTTACGATCTCAGGCTGACCACGCAGGCGGATGAGTTCGTTAAGTCCCTTTGCGGAATGAGAGGATGACATGTCGTGGAAACTCGATCCTGCGCCTCTTTTCGGCCTGATAGCCAGGCACGTACCTTCGCACCTGCACGAGAATCTCTTGATCGTCGGTAGCCTCGCAGCCGCATATCATTTCAGGGCCAGATTGAAGGGCGCGGGGGTCAACACGTAAGATGCAGATATCATCATCTATCCGGCCGGTGCCATCGCGGAGTGCAAGGAGATCGCCGAAGGATTGCTAGCTCACGGCTGGCGTCCCCATCCGAAATGTTATCCGAACCCACGCCCCGATCCCGCGGAAGCCTTGCGGGCGGTCCGCCTTTACCCTCCAGATGCGGACTTTTATTTCGTCGAACTCCTGGCTTTCCCAGACCGGTGGCAGACCAGCCTGAAAACCTGGGTTCCTCTGGAACTGGCAGATGGATGGTACGGTATGCCATCCTTTCGCTTCCTTGGACTGACCGGTTTTTCGGTGCAGACATCGGACGAAGGTCTCCGGTATGCCGCCCCATCGATGATGGCCCTTTCGAACCTGCTCGCGCATCAGCAACTCGGGACGGATCAGATGAGTGAACCGATAGGCGGAAGAGCCTTGCTGCGATCGGCGAAAGATCTCGGGCGCGTACTCGGACTAGCTGCTCTTTCGGACCCCGATGACCTGGATGTTTGGCCAGAACATTGGGAAATCGCT
>JBEIFE010000490.1:0-2067 GCA_040382575.1 Candidatus Sericytochromatia bacterium | reverse complement strand
GGGTTTGACCGGGTACGTGATGCTCTGGCCCGCGACGGTGTCCACTCGCGAGGGGGTGTGGAACACGTAGTGGATGCGCGTGTTCACGAGGGTGGTCGTGCCATCCTTGAAGGTGATCTTGTACTGCAGGAACGCGGGACTCGGGTCCCCGTTCGACTTGACCCAGACCCCGTAGACCAGCTTGCCTCCGGGGCCCTCGAGCACCGGGAGCTGATACGAGGTGGTGGACCAGTTCACGTTCGCGCGATAGGTCGAGACGGCTCGGTAGCCGCCCGCGAGGGGGGCGATGTCCCCCTCGGCATAAGCCGGATGCCCCGGGACCTCGACCTTGCTGATCTGGTCGACGAGGGCGGGCGAGGCTTCGAGGTGGAAGGCCAGCACGTGCTGGCTCGAGTGGGGCCAGAAATCGCCGTCCCCCCGGTAAACCTGCGTGCTGTCGAGCTTGAGGTTGTCGAAGGCGTAGGCGCGCAGGGTGCCCAGTTCGGCGAGCAAGGCCGCCGACGGGGTGGCCAGGGGAATGACCGAGGTCAGATCGAAGCCCTCCTCCCGGTCGTAGACACCGTCCTCGTCGCAGTCGTTGTCGAGGAAATCGGGGACCTTGTCTGCGTCGGCATCGGCCAGCCCGTCGGTCGCGAGTTTCGAGAGGTCCACCGACTTCGGGGTCGAGCTGGCCTTGAGACCCCGCAGGTCGGTGAAGTCGGGTGCGGCGCCGTGCTGGATGCTGAACCCGGGGAATCCTGCCGAATAGGCCGCCCTGAGAGGAGCCACCGTCGTGAGTTCTCCGGTCTGACCGTTATAGGTCAGGGTTCCCAGATCGATGTTCGAGTCGAGCGTGAAGAGCGTGTCATCTCCCTTGACGAGCAGAGTCTGGGGCTCGAGGTTGCTATCGAGCAGGGCCACGGCGAGTTGTCCCTTGCGGATGCGCGTCGTCAGAGTTCCATCCTTGAGGTCCACGAGACGGGCATCCCCAAAGAGGGCCTCGAGGACAAGGGCCTTCGCCCCCAGGGCCACCGGAAAGACCTGAAAGCTGACGGTGACTTCATCTCCCATCGAGACGGGGGTTCCGGGTCCCGGATTCGTGGTCGTTCCGGCGGGATTCCACGGACCGCTGGACGGGGTCGTACCAGGCTTCAATGAACTGCCTGTTCCAGACGTACCAGAGCCAGGAGCCACGGGAAGTCCGGTGCATCCGGCCGCCAAGGCCAGACCGAGCGCGAGGGACAGAGTCGGGACGAGACGGTGAGTGGATCGACGCATGGGGAAGGCCCTTCTCGGTCGGAGAACACGAAAACTTCCGTGCATCATAGATCAAACAGAGAGGTCTGGGCAGGCTGCCACGGCTGCAGGAGGTCCGGGTGGTCCTCCCGGGGGTTCCCGAGGCGTGGATCGACCGCGGTCCGGCGCATGTGGGCAGATGGCAAGGGGCGCAGCAAACCCAGCGGATCCGGGCATGCCGGATCGAGCCATGCGCGGTAGGCGGGCCGGGGCAGGATGACGGGCATGCGGTCGTGAACGGCCTTCACCAGGTCGTTGGGTTCCGTCGTGAGAATCGTGAACGAGCCGGGACCCTCGGACGAGGGGGTCCACAGGCCGGCCATCGCGAACCAGCGCGCGGGCTCGAGCCGGAACCATACCGGGCGCCTGTCGCCTCCGGGATGTCGTTCCCACTCCAGGAAGCCATCGGCCGGTACGATGCAGCGTCGGCTCCGCAGGGCATCCCGGAACCAGGTTTTCGTGGCGACGGTCTCGACGCGTGCGTTGATGGGCCGCGGTGCTCCGGCCTCAGCTCCCGCAGGATGCCAGCCCCAGTCGAGCGCCGCGATCGGCCCCCCGGGCGCATCGTGGGCGCGCACGACCCGGACCCGCTGTCCGGGGGCCACGTTGTGGCGCGGGACGAAGTCCTCGAGACCGGGCAGGTCGAGCAGCTGCTGCAGCCCGGCCCACTCGAGCGTCTGGGTGAAGCGGCCGCACATGCGGCGTCAGAGGGCCGGGAAACCGGCGATCGCGGTCGGGGACTTCGGTTCGTTCGGGAGCAGACTCGGGGCGGCGGCGGGGTTAGCGGCCATG
>JBEIFE010000489.1:0-2072 GCA_040382575.1 Candidatus Sericytochromatia bacterium | reverse complement strand
GTCCGCGGCAGCGCCCGTTCCCGTCAGGAGCGGTCCAGGCTCCAGGTCCCTCAGGAGCGCGATATGACTGGGTAACCATCCCAGGAGAAGAAAGGCGAGGATGCTCGAGGTGGCATCCGCCGTGGTGGCGAGAGATGATTCTCCGGAGTTGGCCCTGTCAGGGCTGGTGGTCCAGCGATTTCCGCGACTGATGATGGCCGTGGCGATCGCCAGGATGCCGAAGGCCAGGAATGGGAGGTGCCACCGGGTTCCCATCCAGGGGGTGAAAACCAGGAGGCTCACGCAGAGCAGCAAGGTGGTCCAGCGCGCAGGTCTGACGCCTCGTGCTTCCAGCATCGCGAAGAGTTCCCGGTTCCCCATGATCGAGATGGGCACCAGGAGCAGGGCCACGATCCAGCCTGGGCTGGCCACGATGGCGAAAACACCGGCTATCGCGACCAGTGAACTGGCCAGTCGCGAAACGAAGAGCGGTCGTTCCCAGAACCGCTCCCGCTCTTCGAGGTTAACCTCTGCCATCTTGGCGTTCCTCGCGCTGGGCAGGTCCGTACACGATCCAGAGATGGCGAGAGCCATTCTGTCGGAGTTCCTGACGGATCACGCGCCAGTCTTCCGGGTGCAGGACGGGATCAGAGATCCCCGTGGCCCGTGGTGCTACCACTGGCCAGAGGATCGTTTCCGTATCGGGGGCGGCCTCCAGGATCTCGGTGAGTCCGGATCCCATCCACGATGAGAGGCTCACACCTCCAGGATCTCGCTTTCCTTGATCGCGAGCAGCTTGTCGATCTCGGCGACGAATTGATCGGTCAGCTTCTGGATCTGGTCCTGGAGACGCTTGGCGTCGTCCTGGGTGATCTCGCTCTTCTTTTCGGCACTCTTGACGCGGTCCTGCTCATCGCGGCGGACGTTCCGGATCGCGACCTTGCCTTCCTCGGATTCCTTCTTGGCCAGTTTGACGAGTTCCTTGCGGCGCTCCTCGGTGGGTAGCGGGAACACGATACGGATGACCTGCCCGTCGTTGTTGGGGGTGAGCCCCAGATCGCTCTTGAGAATGGCTTTCTCGATGAGTCCCATGCTCGAACGGTCATAGGGCTGGATGACGAGCGAGCGGGCATCCGGTGACGAGATATTGGCCATGGCCTTGATCGTGGTCATCGAGCCGTAGTACTCGACCTCCACGCGATCGAGGATGGCGGGTGTGGCCCGACCGGTCCGGATCGATGCAAATTCTTGCTGGACGCGAGCGACGGCTTTTTGCATCTTCTCGCGGGTCTGGGGGATGAGCGTATCAAGCATGAGCAGGAACTCCTCCGACGACCGTTCCGACCGGCTCACCACGCAGGGCGCGTTCGATGTTGCCAGGGACGTTGAGATTGAACACGATGATGGGCAACCCGGATTCCTTGCAGAGCGAGATGGCCGTGGCATCCATGACCTTCAACTCCTTGCTCAGGATATCCATGTAGGTCAGATACTCAAAGCGCTTGGCGCCCGGATTGCGGACCGGATCGGCATCATAGATGCCATCGACCTTCGTGGCCTTGAGCAAAACGTCTGCGCCGATCTCGAGAGCGCGGAGACTGGCTGCCGTGTCGGTGGTGAAGTAGGGATTTCCCGTTCCAGCAGCGAAGATCACGACCCGGCCCTTTTCAAGGTGCCGGACGGCCCTGCGTCGGATGAACGGCTCAGCCACTTCACGCATCTCGATGGCCGACTGGACGCGGGTCTGGACAGCGGCCTTCTCGAGCCCATCTTGCAGGGCCAGCGAGTTCATCACGGTGGCCAGCATGCCCGTGTAATCCGCCGTGGAGCGGTCCATAC
This sequence comes from Candidatus Sericytochromatia bacterium, assembly GCA_040382575.1. Lineage (GTDB taxonomy): Bacteria > Cyanobacteriota > Sericytochromatia > S15B-MN24 > UBA4093 > JAYKJE01. The sequence goes on along the minus strand of JBEIFE010000489.1, from coordinate 254 downwards.
CCTTGGCGCTGCCCGCGAGGCCCCGGAAGATGTTTCCACCGCCCACGACGAGGGCGACCTCGATCCCCAGATCGACGAGCGATTTGACCTCGAGGGCGATCTGGTGAACCACGGCCGGATCGATGCCGTAGCCCTGGGTACCCATGAGCGCCTCACCGCTGAGCTTGAGCAAGATGCGCTTGTACTTAATCGAACTCGGCACGTCAGCCTCCTGTGAAACGCGGCTCGACTCCCCGTTCGGAAGTCGAGCCGCG
>JBEIFE010000488.1:0-2079 GCA_040382575.1 Candidatus Sericytochromatia bacterium | reverse complement strand
GGAGCTTGCAGAACTTCTTGCGTCAGCATTGCATCGATGGTCTCGACGGCGCAGATGGAAGCCTTCTCGCCCGCGAGATGCCCACCCATCCCATCCGCCACGATGAACAGGCCCCGTGCGGGGTCACTCGCCACGCTGTCCTGATTGATCTCACGTACACGGCCGACGTCAGTGAGGCATCCGTAAGGAAACGAATTGACGCCCCCTTGCGAGTTGGCGAAGGGGTCGGGGGCCGCTGTCGTCTCTTCGTTGGTCGTGGTCACCGTTGTGCCTCTAGCCGTACTGCGGGCGTACCCTCAGAGCCTGGAGAACTTGCTCCTGATTGGCGAAACCGCCCTCGAGTAACACTTGCACCAGGGGCAGTTGTTGCTCGCGTTGCGTCTTCATGACCTCGGACATCTGATCCTCGGTCAGGATCCCTTGTTCCAGAAGTACCATGCCCAGAGGGGGAACATTGAAAACCGGCTCCGCGGGCTGGATCAGGTCCTGAGGGACCTCGAAACCATACGAGGTCTGGAACGGGTCGAAGTTGAAGCCACCAAACTGGTCCAAGACTACTCCTCCGCTGGCTCGCCGCCCTCTTCTGCATCTGCCACCACCAGGGCGACACCTGCAACCCGATCATGTTCATCGAGACGCTGCAGGCGGCAGCCCTGCGTCATCCTACCCAGGCGGGGGATGGAATCCACCTTCTGGCGAATGACGATCCCGTGGGTCGTGACGATCACGACCTCCTGGCCCTCTTCCACGCGCATGAGGCTGGCCACCTTGCCGTTCCGCGACGCATTCAGCTTCATGTTGATGATGCCGAGGCCCCCACGTCCCTGCTGCCGGTACTCGGTGATGGCCGTTCTCTTGCCATACCCATCCGTGGTGACGGAGAGCAGGTCGCCAGTCGTCGCACCCAGTCCCAGTCCGATGACGGCATCCCCCTCGCGCATGCTGATGGCACGCACACCCCGGGCCGTCCGACCGAGAGGACGGAGTTCCTCGTTCTCGTCGAAGTGGATGGCCATGCCATCGGCCGTACCGATGATGATCGATTGCTTGCCATCGGTGTGGACCACCCACTGCAAGCTGTCGCCGTCATCGAGGGCGATCGCGATGATACCCGTTCTCCGGATGCTGCTGAAGGCCGTCATGTCGGTCTTCTTGATGACGCCACCCGACGTCAGCATGACCAGATACTCGTTCTCGGTGAAGGCTGCCACGGGCACGACGGCCGTGATGGTCTCACCCGCCTCTAGAGGCAAGAGATTCACGACGTTCGTGCCCTTGGCCTGACGGCTGGCCTCGGGAATCTCGTAGACCTTCAGCGAGTATGCGATTCCCCGGTTGGTGAAGAACAGGACGTTCGCGTGGGCCGTGGCGACGAAGAAGTTGCGGATGAAATCGCCTTCGCGAGTCTGGATGCCCGCCACACCCCGGCCGCCGCGACGCTGCTTCTCGAAGGTGTCCGAATGGAGCCGCTTGATATAACCCTGGTCGGTGATGAACACGGCCATCGGCTCATCCGGGATGAGGTCTTCCTGGCGGATCTCTCCAGGATCGTGGTGAATGCGGGTGCGGCGGTCGTCACCGTACTGGTCACGCAGGGCGTGGAGTTCCTGACGGATGATGGCCATGACGCGGGCTCGATCGGACAGGATCGAGAGCAATTCTTCAAGGAGGGCGCGCAGTTCACGCGCCTCGTTCTCGAGCTTGTTCGATTCCAGGGCCGTGAGGCGGCGCAGTTGCATCTCGAGGATGGCATTGGCCTGGATCTCGCTCAGGGTGAATCGCGACATGAGTTCATGGCGAGCAGCCTCGGTACTGGCTGAAGCCCGGATCAGGCGGACCACCTCGTCGATGTTCCGCTGGGCGATGAGCAGGCCGTCCACGATATGAAGGCGAGCTTCCGTCTTCTTGCGACGGAACTCCGTCCGCCGGGTCACGACTTCTACCCGGTGGTCCAGGTAGTGGCGGAGAATCTCGTTGAGGCGCAGGATGCGCGGTTGACCCTCGACGAGGGCGAGCATGATGACGCCGAAGGTCGTCTGCAGAGAAGTCTGCTTGTAGAGATGGTTGAGTACGACCTGC
>JBEIFE010000487.1:0-2082 GCA_040382575.1 Candidatus Sericytochromatia bacterium | reverse complement strand
GGCACGCCGGGCTCGCGCTCAAGGTCGCCCTGAGCCTCGTCCAGGAAGGTCCGTCCGGATTGGCCGGACGCGTCCGGCGCAAGCTCGGGATCTCGCGGGGGTAGGGCGTGAATCCCGTCGGCGTCGTGGTCGTCACCTGGCAGTCCGAGGCCACCATCGCGGCGTGTCTTCGCTCGATCCCGGACGGGGTCCCGGTGGTGGTCGTCGACAACGATTCCCGTGATGCCACGGGCGATCGCGTCCGGACGGCTCGACCGGAGGCCGTCTGGCTCCCGGCAGGTGGCAACCTCGGTTTCGGGCGGGCCTGCAACCTGGGCGCCGAGCGCATGCCCGGCCACGATATCCTCTTCCTGAATCCGGATGCCCGGCTCGAACCCGATGCACTCGAGATCTTGCACGCGTATGTCAAGGCGAATCCGCGGGTCGGGCTGCTCGGCCCGACCGTGCGCGATGAAAGTGGGCTGCCCGAGTGGTCCTGGGGGGACGATCCCACCGTCTGGCGCGAGGCCCTCAGGAGCCGGCGCGTCCGGCAGGGAGAGGTCCCACCCGTGCCCGCGGGACGCGTCGAATGGGTGACGGGCGGGTGCTGTCTGGTCAGGCGCGAGGCTTTCGAGGCCGTCTCGGGATTCGATCCCGGATACTTCCTGTACTTCGAGGACCTCGATCTCTGTCGGCGCATCCGGACGGCCGGATTCGAGGTTCATCTGGTGCCGGAGGCGATCGCCGTTCACGCCCGCGGTCACAGCTCCGCTCAGGCCGCAGACCGCGTGAGGCGCCACTACCGTGACGGTCAGCGGCGCTACTACGCGAGGCACCGCCGAGGCCCGGAACGCTGGTTCGTCGAACTTTACGCGCGGCTGGCCAGGTAGGCGTCGAGGGCGTCTTCCCAGGGCATCATCGGGCGATCGCCGACCCATTCCCAGCGGCGTGAGCGCATGACCGAGTAAGCCGGGCGGGGAGCGGGGCGACCCAGTTCTGCCGTGGTCTGGGGCTGGACGTCGACGTCCAGGCCAGCTTTCCGGAAGATGGCCCGGGCGAAATCGAACCAGGTGCAATCCCCCTGGCCTGCCAGATGATAGGTGCCATAGGCACGGGCTTCCACGAGGAATGCGAGGCGCTGAGCCAGGTCGCCAGCCCACGTGGGCCCGCCGCGTTGGTCGGCCACCACCCGCAGCTCCGGTCGCGTCACCCCCAGCTTCAGCATGGTCTCGACGAAGTTGGGGCCGTGCTTGCCGTAAAGCCACGACGTACGTACGATCGTGGCCTGGCGGTGGACCTCGCGAATGGCCTGTTCACCGGCTTCCTTGCTGCGGCCATACACCCCCTGGGGGGCCGTGCGAGAAAACTCGTCGTAAGGGGTCGTCGCGAGACCATCAAAGACGTAGTCGGTGCTGATATGGACCAGGTGGATATCGCGCTCCGCACTGGCCAGGGCGAGGTTCCAGGGGCCCTGGGCGTTGATCCGATACGCGAGATCGGCCTCTTCCTCGGCGCGGTCGACCGCGGTGTAGGCCGCGCAGTTGATGATGGCCCCGGGCCGTTCGGTGTCCAGAATGGACGCGAGTTGATCACGATCCGTGAGGTCGAACCGGGGAAGCTGTCCGTTCACATCGGTCGCGATGACCTCGTGACCGGCCTTCGAGAGGATCGGGACCAGTTCCTGGCCCAGCATGCCTCCTGCTCCTGCGACGATGATTTTCAAGGTCAAAGCCCTTTCCCCGTCAGGATGACCCCCGAGTCATCCACCCTCACATCCACGAGACGCCCGGGTCCCACCGTCACGACGGGAACCCCTTCCCGCGTCATCCGATTAAGGCCAGGTTTCCGCGCCCCGAAGAGCGTCACGGGAGGTCCTCCGGCGAGTGCCCTGAGCAGCGCCACCGCATCGCCTCTCCGGAGACCCGGCCCACCGCGGTGAAGCAGCGCGGGATGATGCACGAAAGCAAAAACCCGACGGATACCCTTTTCGCGAGCTCCACGTATCGCGGCACGGACCGATGTCAGCTGGCGCGGTGCGAGTTTTCGGTCGACGGTGTCGACCATCAAAAAGAGATCCGGTCCCATCCTGAACGACCTGGAAGC
>JBEIFE010000486.1:0-2086 GCA_040382575.1 Candidatus Sericytochromatia bacterium | reverse complement strand
GGTCGGGGCTTCCGAAGGATGCCGCCGAGGGATCGTTCATGGACGGTTACCTGCAGCTGAATGCCGGGGCGACCCGCAACTTCGAGCTGCCCGTGATCGGGGCCTTCGAGGGACGCGTGACGGTGAACAACCTGCTCGACACGGCCTACCAGCTCCGCAGCGGCGAAAGCTTCGGCGAGAACGCGCCGGCCTGGGGCCCGCGCCGGACATTCCTCGCAGGCGTCTCGAAGTCGTTCTGACGCCTTCGCCGTCGGTTGCGCTACCATGGGGGGGAGTCCGGGGGACTTCCCCCCCTTTTGCGAGGTCGTCGTGTCCATCTTCCAGCCCGTCATCCAGCTGCTCGTCCGCGGGGGCCCGGCGATCGCCCCCCTGCTCGTCATGGCCGTCGGGGCCGTGGGGCTCATGCTCGACCGGGGACGCGTCCTCGGTCGTCTCTCGCGCCTGCCGGCTTCCCTCCTGGTCCGCCTCGAGGCGCGCCCCCTCGACTGGGTCGCGCTCGAGCAGGATCTGATGGGGCTCGGTCCCGAGCATCCGGTGGCCACCTTCCTGCTGGCCGTGCTCGACGTCCGGCATCAGCCGTCCTGGTACCGGGAGAGCCGGACCCAGGAAGCCGTCAGCGACCTCGAGGGTGAGCTGACACGCGGCCTGTGGCTGCTCGAGACGCTCGTGACGGCCGCTCCCCTGGTCGGCCTTCTCGGGACCATCACGGGCATGATGGGCAGCTTCCGCCTGCTCGGGGCGGCGGGTCAGGTCGACCCGATGGGCGTTTCGGCCGGTGTCGGCGAGGCCCTCATCGCGACGGCCGTGGGTCTGGTGGTCGCACTCGTGGCCCTGTTCGGGTACAACCTCGCCTCGCGTCGTCATGCTCGCCTGATGGATCGCATGGAGGTCCTGGCCAATCGCATCCTCGACGAGGCCCGGCTCGAGAGCGAGGCTCCGGGGTACGCGGGGCTCGAGGTCGGGGGACGGTCGTGAAGCTCCGGCGATCCCGCCTCGCTCCGAAGGGGCGCATCGAGATCATCCCGATGATCGACGTCATGTTCTTCCTGCTCGCGACGTTCATGCTCGCGAGCCTCTCGATGCATCACCTGCACGGCCTGCCCGTGACGCTTCCGCACGGACGTGCCGAGGTCGCCCGGACCGAGTCTCCCCTCACGATGACGATCACCCGAGAAGCCCGGATCCAGGTCGAGGACGTGACGGTGCCGCTGGAGCGCCTGGCCGCCGAACTGCGGCCGCGTCTGGTGGGGGATGACCCGTCGCTGGTGGTGCGTGCCGACGAGGCAGCTCCGCACGGCCTCGTGACGCGGGCCATGCTGGCGGCTCGCGGGGCAGGAGTCGAACATTTCCTCGTCGCGGTGGACCATGCTCCCTGAGACACCGCGCGCAACCTGGGGCATCTGGCTGCTCGAGGGCGTGGAGTCCATGGGTATCGTGGCCGTCGCGACGGTCCTGATGGCCCTCGGTCTCGAGCGCATGACCGCGTCCGTCACGCCCCCGCCGCCCATCGAGACCCGCTTCATCGAGGTCGCTCCGCCCGAGATGCCGGAAGCCCTGCCCGCGCCGCCCCGGCCGGCCCCCTCGCGGCCCCGATCGCGGCCTCGGCCTCACGACCATGACCACATGCATCCGGTCGTGCAGCCCGTACGGCTCGCACCGCCCATCGAGAAGGCCCCTTCGGTGGCGATGGATTCGCTTGCCCCGGAGGTTCCCGTGGCCACGCAGCCGATCGCCCCCGTGCCGGATGCGACGGGGGCGGTCGATCCTGCTCCTCATCCCGGCGAGCCGGTTCAGGCCGGGAGCGTGCCGGAAGAGGACGTTTCACCGGTTTCCGGGCCACTCGCAGCACGGATCGATGACCGGGCTGAACCGCTTTCCGCCGGTGAGGCCGCCGGGGACGGGACGGGCTGGGCACGCGAGACGCGAGCGGCCATCCCCCTCTCGCGACCCGAACCGGACTGGCCCGAGGCGCTCCGCGTGCGCACGGTCCACGCCGTGGCCGGTGCCCGGTTCACCATCCCGGCCACCGGCGCCGTCCGCGTCGAGCTCACCCGGGGGACCGGTGACCCCGTCCTGGACCGGTTCC
>JBEIFE010000485.1:0-2087 GCA_040382575.1 Candidatus Sericytochromatia bacterium | reverse complement strand
GGCGAAAGCTCCGGGAGCTCGAGGGGTTCCCGGGGCGATCGCCCCAGGAGGACGGCCAGGCGCCCCGTGGCATCCTGCACGATTCCCTCCAGGCGGGAGACCTCGCGCACCTGGCGTCCGAGTTCGACCTCGGCCTGGACGCGCTCGATGGGGGCGAACTCACCGGCCTTCACGAGCGCCTCGGAGGCCCGGGCCTGCTCGTCGGCGGCCTCGCGCTCCTGGCGCCCCAGGAGCGCCCGGGCGCGCGCGAACAAGACCCGGGCGAAGGCCACTTTCACGTCGCGCGTCAGGTCGCGCCGGGTGCGTTCTCGGCCGAGCTCGGCGATCGCCACCTCGAACCCCGCGAGCTGGCCGCGCAGGTCTCCCTGGCCGGCCACCCAGAGCGGCTGACTGACCCCCGCGAAGAGGTTGCCGAGCCCCGGATTCGAGAACGGGACCGAATCGGCCGCGACGGTGAGCCCGGGATTGGGCAGCGCGCGGGCATGGACCTCGCGGGCCCGGGCCGCCTCGACCTGGAGGTCAGCCGCCTTGACGAGCGGATGATGCTCGAGCGCCAGCTGCACGGCCTCCGCGAGACCCAGCGCCGGGGCCGCATCAAGCGGCGCCACGGGAGACGCCAGCATGAGCGCCACCAGCGCGACGAGGGAGCGCCACACGGATCAGAGATCCACCGGGAAGCGCGCACTCAGGCGCTTGCCCTGGAACACGACCTGCACGATCGCCGGGAGATGGCCGCCAGCCGCGAGGTTCACGTCCGCCTCGAGGTGGTCTCCGGCGACCCGGAAGTCGACCGCCTTCGGAGCCTGGCCGGCCGGCTTCACGATCAGCTTGCCCCTGGCCCCCGTGACGGGCAGATCATGCTGGTCACCGTCCTGGATCCAGAGCGAGAAGGTCCTGAGCGCGGGCACGAGCTCCAGGTGGTGGGCGCCAGCGGTCCGGACGATCCCCCCATGCCGGGCGTCGTGATGATGGTCGTCCCCCTCGTGCATCCCCTCGTGATGGGGGCCATGGCCGGGGCCGTGCTCGTGGTGGTGGGGGGCGTCGTGCGAATCGCCGTGATGGTGGCCTTCATGGGCGCGAACGGGCACGGCGGGCACGAGGACGATGAGGCTGAGGGCGATCGCGAGGGGCAAGATCCGGAAGGTCATGAGGCGAAAGGTTCCTTTCGTTCGGACACGAGGTGCTGCTCGGCCGCCCGGCGACCGAAGAGCCAGAAGACGGGGGGCGTGACGACGACGCTGAGCAAGGTGGAGGTCAGCAGGCCTCCGAGGATGACCACGGCGACGGGTTGCAGGATCTCCTTGCCGGGTTCCCCGGCGGACAGCGCGATGGGCACGAGGGCCAGCATGGCCGTGGAAGCCGTCATGAGAACGGGGACGAGCCGCTCCTGGGCTCCCCGGACGATGAGCTCGCGCGAGAAGGGCAGCCCCTCGTCGCGCATCAGCCCCAGGAAGTGCGAGATCATCATGATGCCGTTGCGGCTCGCGATCCCCGTGAGCGTCACGAAACCCACGAGCGAGGCGATCGACAGGACGCGGTCGGTGCAGGCGATCGCCGCGACGGCCCCGATGAGCGCGAGCGGGATGCTGAGCATGATCTGAAGCACGAGATTCAACGAGCGCAGGTGCAGCAACAACACCCCCGCGATGCCCGCGAGGGCCACCAGACCGAGCCACCCGATGAGCCGCGCGGCCTGCTGCTGGCTCTCGAACTGCCCGCCGTAGGTCACGTAGAAACCGGGCGGCAGCGAGACCTCGCGCGCGATCGCCTGCTGGACGTCAGCGACCACGGCACCCAGATCGCGCCCCGAGGCATTGGCCTGCACGACGATCCGGCGCTGGACGTTCTCCCGGTTGATCTGGTTCGGACCGACGGTCTCGAGGACCCGGGCCACCTCTCCAAGCGGGATCCGCGGCCCCGCAGGGGTCTCGATGAGCACCCTTTCGATGGAAGCGGGGGTGGCCCGCGCGTCGTCCGTCAGGCGCACCACCAGGTCGAACGACGTCGCCCCCTCGAGTACCTGGGAGACGACCCGACCGCTCAGGGCCGTCTCGAGGCGCTCCGAGAGACTTCCCGGGGCCAGCCCG
>JBEIFE010000484.1:0-2094 GCA_040382575.1 Candidatus Sericytochromatia bacterium | reverse complement strand
CCTGGTCAGCCCATTCCGGACGGCCCTCCGGACCACCTGGAACGGGCCTTTCAGAGCACTCACCGAAACCCGGACGGAGCGGACCTCGGAAACCAGGGACTGGGTGGCTCGCTCGCCTGACATCACGGGGTGGACCCAGCCGGACTCCTCCGTTGCGGTTCCGCCCGTGCTCTGGGCGGCCGCGGAAGGAAACGGGTCCGCGGAAATGCGTCCCATCCCCGGAACCGCGCAGGCCTGGAGCAGAAAGGCTACCCCGATCAGAAGCCAGCCAGGGGGCTCTTTCCGTGCGCGGTCCATCGTGCCGTACCTCCGTCACTCAGCGGATCACGACGGAAGGCGCGGGCGCTTCCTCGATGTCCACCGACGCACTCGCGTTCCCGACAGGCGTCTCATCCAGCGACAGCGTTGGCAGGGTGACGACGGTCAGCCTGCTCGCGCTGGGCGTGAACGATGACGAGGTGCTGCTGCCGATGCTCGTGGCCAGCTCCGTGTCCAGGAAGACCTCGACCCGGGCGACAAAGGAGCGACCCGAGGGCCGGTTGCCCGACGGAAGCGGCAGGTTGAGCACGCTGAAGGCGAAGTTCCGGTTCCCGGTATCGAGGTGACGAGCCAGCGCCTCTCCCTGCAGGGTGCTGCGGGCGACGATTGCCTCGCTCGAAGCATCGAGGATGGTCACCCGGGCCGCCTGGATATCCGCACTGACGTACTGGATGCGCCGGGCCTCGACGGTGCTACCGACCAGCAGGACCTGTCCAGCTTCGGTGGAGGGCGTCGGCTGTGGGTTCGTCGTCGATGTCTGGCCGGCGTGCCCGCAAGAGACGGTGATCGGCGTGGCCGGGGCGGTGGGGGCGGTTCCCATCCATCCGCAGCCCGTGATGATGGATGTGGCGGCGGCCGTGGCAGTGATCGTGAGGGAAAGACGGGTGAGCGTGTGGCGAGTGTTCATCGGGGGGCTCCTTCCGAGCAGAGGGCTTACACCCCTTGCATCGGAAGAACGGCAGGCGTCCACAGAAAGGCCCATCACGTCGCGGATGTGAGGATTCTCACGTTCAGGATTCGCCGGGGAAGAACCACGGAATGGCCGCTTTCTCGTTGACCCAGACGGCTGGTGATGAAAGTCCTGATAAACAGTGATCGAACTCCTCAAGGACAGCAAGGCTTTCGAAGCCGTCGATTCGACCGGTATGTGACTGCAAGATCGCCTCGTCGGGATGCTACTCCCGGCGCGACCTGCCATGGCCGGCATGCCTGCGGGCCCGGAACTCGTCAAACCATTGCTCCAGGATCTCGGCAATCCGTCATCGATCTATCAGGGACTTGGGACCACGCACTGTACGGTGGCTACCCTTCAATCGATCCTGGCGCGTTCTCAGCCCGCTGAATATGCACGTCTCGCCGGTGAACTCTCGGAAACGGGAACCGCTACCTTGCGTGGTGGAGGCCAGGTGCACGTTCAGCCCGGCGACCTCATGGTGGCCGAAGGGCGAAACCCGCTGGGCGATGCCTTTCAGGAACGTGATCCCATGGAACCGGGAATCAAAGCCATTCCTCTCGCGGACCTTCAGTCGCGGGTGCAACTGATCGAGATGACGCCTCCCACGGCCTCGTCATCTCCTGCCTACCTGGGTCGCGTCGCACGAGCGAATTTCGTGACCGCTTGAGAAGCCTGTCCGGGTATTCATCAATCCCAGGGCACGCCTCCGGACCAGATCGAGATGGATGATGTCGTGAGGCCGTTTGCGTTGATCGTGGCTGTCACGGTCCCGGTGGTCTCGTAGGTTTCACCACGGCGTCTGGCCGTCACCTTCAGCGTCGTCAAACAGGTTGCATGGGGCCACACCGGTACATTCCCCCACGACGTGATCGGTCGTGAACTGATCGTGGCGACTTTCGTGCCGTCTCCGAGTACCAGGGTATAGGCGTAGGACTCTATCCGTTCGAAGGCTTCCGTGGGCATGGATAGCAAGATTTTCCAGTCCCCCACGGGCGTGGGATCCAGCTTCAAGGCAGGTAAAGTGAGCATGGTCTTGCTGTTCGAGGTCACGCGGAAAGGGGATCCCGTCACTTCACCACACGGTACGGTTTCGTCCTGAT
>JBEIFE010000483.1:0-2097 GCA_040382575.1 Candidatus Sericytochromatia bacterium | reverse complement strand
GCGCAGTGCTCCCAGTCGAGCGTCTCGAGCGGCACGGCCAGGTCGATGGTGGCCAGTTGAAGGCTCTTGAAAGCATCCTCACGGTGGGTGGCCAGCTTCTCGCGCAGCTTCGCGTTCGAGACCGCGTCCAGATGGTCGTACAGCGCCTCGACCGATCCATGCTCGAGCAGGAGCTTCTTGGCCGTCTTGTCACCGATGCCCGGCACGCCCGAGATGTTGTCGGACGCATCGCCCGCGAGGCCCTTGTAATCGATGATCTGGCGCGGCGTGAGGCCCTCGAATTCGAGCGCCACGCGCTCGGGGTCGACCTCGACGAGCTCCGATCCGGACTTCATCCAGAGCACGTGCACGAGGTCGTCCACGAGCTGGAACGAGTCGCGATCGCCCGTCAGGATCCGGACCTCGTGCCCGCGGGCCGCCGCGGCCCGGGCAATCGTCCCGATGATATCATCGGCTTCGTAGCCGTCCAGCTCGTAGATGGGCAGACCGAAGGCCCGCACCACATCCTTGATGGGCTCCATCTGCGACACCAGGTCGTCCGGCATGGGCTTGCGGTGGGCCTTGTAGGTCTCGGACAGCTCGTTGCGAAACGTGGGGGCCTTGCGATCGAAGCTGACGGCCATCAGGTCCGGTTGGTATTTCGCGAGCACGTCGAGCAGGGCGCGCGTGAAGCCGTACACGGCCCAGGTCGGACGTCCGTCCTTCGTGGCCAGGCCCATGCGTTGCAGGGCGAAGAAAGCACGGTAGGCCACCGCGTGGCCATCCACCAGGACCAGCTTGCCGCTCACCGGGACGGACGTACCGGTCGATGCCGTGGGAGTCTCGGGCAGGGTCGTCGGGCTCGTCATGCGGGGTCCTCGGATTGCCAGGCCAGTGCCTGGGCGTAGACGGTTCGGGTGGGAAGACCGTGGCGGCGCGCCACCTGCTTGCTGGCCTCGCGCGTTCCGAGGCCAAGGGCCAGCGCCGCGCGCAGATCATCATGCCATGCATCCGGGCGATCGCCGGGCTCTCCCGAAGGCTCGCCGGCTGCCGCCCCCTCCGGGACACCGGCCTGGCTTCCGGCACCGGGGCGGAGGCCTTCCGTGACCACGGTGAACTCTCCACGCGGCGGATGCACCTCGAAGTGGGCCTTCACCTCGGCCACGGTCCCTCGGACGTGTTCCTCGAACTGCTTGGTGAGCTCGCGGCCAACCGAGACGCGACGATCGGGGCCCCAGCAGCTTTCGAGGTCCGCGAGCATGTCGAGGATGCGGTGGGGAGCCTCGTAAAAGATGAGGGTCCGCGCTTCGCGCACGAGCTCCCGGAGACGGCGGCGGCGCCGGGTTCCATCCTGGGGCAGAAATCCCTCGAAGGCCCAGCGATCGGTGGGCAGTCCCGAGGCCACGAGCGCCGAGATGGCCGCCACGGGGCCGGGCACGACCACCACGGGAATGTGCCGCTCGATGGCCGCCGCGACGAGCTCGGAACCCGGATCGCTGATGCCGGGCATGCCGGCGTCCGTCACCAGGGCCAGATCGCGTCCCGCCTCGAGGTGGGCGAGGAGTCCGGGCATCCGCGAACGTGCGTTGTGGGCATGGTACGAGACGAGGTCCGTCCGCAGCCCCAGGTACTCCAGCAGCTGCCGGCTGCGCCGGGTGTCCTCGGCAGCCACCAGCGGCACGGCACCGAGGATCCGGGTGAGCCGCAGCGTCACGTCCTCGAGGTTGCCGATGGGGGTCCCACACAGATAGAGGGTACCGACCGCGTCACTCATGGCGAGGTATGGTACCACCCCGCGATGGAAGGCGCCGGGCGTGGGTAAGATCCGGATGGCCCCCAAGACGGAGATCCGCTTGCAAGACCGTCCCGCTGCGCTCAATGGTTACGTGTCCCGGCTGGCTACCTCCCTGGCCCTCGCGACCCGCGACACCCCCGCCCCCCCCCGGACGACCCTGGAGGCCGCAGTCCTGCTGGCTGATCTTTCAGGATTCACGGCCCTCACGGAGCGGTTCAGCCGGGAAGGCAACTGTGACGGCCTCGTCGAGATTCTCAACCGGACCTTCGGGGTCCTGATCGACCGCATCCTCGAACACGGCGGAGACGTCCTCAAGTTCGCGG
>JBEIFE010000482.1:0-2101 GCA_040382575.1 Candidatus Sericytochromatia bacterium | reverse complement strand
GCTGTTTCACAAGATGCTGTCCTCACGGTCCCGGGAAACTGGCATGAAAGTCACGTCTGCTCGCCAACGCCTGGGCTTCAAAGAGGGCAAGAGCGGTGCCCACGCGGCCCGGACCATGATGCTCGCGGACATCACCATGCTGTTCGACCGCGTGCCCCCGGATGCCCGTCGGGGGGATTACCGGGTGGCCATCGTCGAGGCCAACGACCTGGGAAAGCCCAGTCTGTCGGCGCGAAAGCTGGCTTTCGAGCACCTCGTGAATCTGTACACCCTCGACCCGGGCATCCCCCTGTTCCGGTGTTTGCGAAAGCTGTGGAGCCGCGATGAGCGTGCCCGCCCCCTGTTGGCCCTGACGATGGCGATCGCGCGTGACCCCTTGCTGCGGGCGACTCAAGCCTGGTTGCTTGCGCATCTTGATGGAGCCCCCGTCACCCGGGTGGCCCTCGAGAAGTTTCTGTCCGCGACCTTTCCCGATCGCTTCAGCCCGGTAATGCTGACGGGGCTGGCTCACCGCATCAATGGCACCTGGACCCAGTCCGGACATCTGACGGGAAGGGCACGCAAGCGACGGACACGGGTCGAGGCGACGCCCACCAACCTGGCCTTCAACCTGTTCCTGGGCTACCTGGAAGGGACCTCCGGGCAGTGACCTGAACCCATTTTCAGGGTCGTTCAGAAATGGGATCTCACGCAGTTCTCTTCGATTCTCGGCTGAACTCCTGTGGACTTAGATTTCCCAGGGAGCTATGGGGTCTGATCTTGTTGTAATCGTCTCGCCATGCGCTGATGAGCGCTCTTGCGTGGAGCAGATTCTTGAAGACGTGGGTATTGTGGCACTCGCCCCGGAAGCTCGTTAGTCGTTCGTTAGTCGTGCGTCGCATATCGAAGGTGTGAGGTCCAGCGCGTTCCGGGGGGGACGCGAGGACCGAGCCCCTCGAAGGGAGCCCCAGATGAATGTCCGTCCTCTCGCCATCGCCGCCCTCGTCGCCAACGCCTCCGGTATGCTCACCGGCTGCGGATCCCTCGCCACCTCGGCCCCGATCGCCCAGCCTGCCCCGGTCCAGGCCCAGGAACTGGTCAGCGGCACGGATGAGCCCCTCCAGGAGAGCGGATACACCACCCAGGGCGTGACGACCGGTGCCAAGGCAGGAGTCACGAGCGTGGTGGCGATGCGCGTCGTGTTCCAGGACAGCTTCGAGAAGGCCTCGCAGGAAAGCCTCGACAAGGCCTGGCTGAGCACCACGGACTTCCGCGGCAACATCCCGATGATCTATCCCGCGCCGACCTCGTATCAGCTCGTGAAGCCCGGACTCGGCAAGAGCCTCGTGGCCGTGGCTGCCGGCGGCGGCAGGGCCTTCAGCGCAAACCGCTTCAACCTGGAACTGCGTCAGACGCTGCTTGAGACGCGCAGCAGCGTGGGGGCCAAGCGCCAGCTGGACTTCCGGTTCAGCCGGTTCGTGAACGGTCCGAGCGATGCCGCGGGGAAGAGGCTGCCCATCCAGACGGCCACCTCCCCCCTGCTCGTCGAGATCAGCCGGGATGGCAAGCGCTGGTCCACGGTGTGGGATTCGCGGACCCTGGCGTACCCGATGATCTATCCGTCACCGACCGAATCCGATGCGCAGGTGATGCTGCCCGCCGGCAACCTGAAGGTGCGGTTCGTGACCCTGCCCTCGAAGGCCGGACAGCCGACGTCGCGCATCGATGACGTCGTGATCCGTGAGGAGGTCCGCCCCATCATGCCGTATCCCATCTCACCGATGCCGATGCGCTGACAAGGAGTACGGAAGGAGCGAGTGGCAGCGCCACGAGCCACTTCCGAGGAAAAGGAAGACACCGGGTGACCCTCGGGGGGATGGCCACCGGGTGTCTTCGCGGGGGGCGGAGTGGGGGGAACTCCGCTCGCGAGCCAGCTGGGGGGAGCCGGCTCAACCTGGTGCACCACCGCATGTGGTGCAAGAAACCTGCGAGTAAGCGCTCAGGGGGTCGATGGTACGAGGGCCGGGGCGAAGGTCCAGAGGTAGCCCCACACCTCGTTCAACTGCTTGGCCATCGTCCGGGTCTTGGGATCGTTGCTGTTCTCTTCATGTGGGCATGGCAG
>JBEIFE010000481.1:0-2103 GCA_040382575.1 Candidatus Sericytochromatia bacterium | reverse complement strand
GTCGCCTACATGCACCTGGCAGACATCCTCGCCGGCAAGGAAGCCGGGATCTCGCTCGGGGCCCACGCCACGACGATCGCGACCTTCGCGCTGTGTGGTTTCGCCAACTTCAGCTCGATTGCCATCAACATCGGCTGCATCGGGGGCATCGCTCCCGAGCGTCGCGGAGAGCTTGCCCGGCTCGGTCTGCGCGCGATGGTCGGTGGGGCACTCGCGTCGTGCCTGACGGCGACCATTGCCGGGCTCTTGAGCTAGGAGGCCTCCATGAACCAGCTCATCAGCATCGCCGGTCTGATGACCATCCTGTTCATCGGCTGGCTGGGCTCGACCGACCGGAAGGCCATCCGCTGGCGGCCGATCCTCGCAGGACTCGGTATCCAGTTTGCCCTGGCCCTTTTCATCCTCAAGCTTCCAGGGGGGCAGGCCCTCTTCCAGTGGCTGGGGACGCGCATCACGGCCCTGCTTGACTTCTCGAAGCAGGGCTCGGGCTTCGTCTTCGGTAAGCTGGTCGACGTGCCGGGCTTCGCTTTCATCTTCGCCTTCCAGGTCCTGCCCACCATCGTGTTCATGGCCGCGCTCATCGCCATCCTCTATTACCTGGGCATCGTCCAGGCGATCGTGCAGATCCTGGCATGGGTCGTCTCGCGGACACTCGGGACCTCGGCAGCCGAGAGTCTGAGCGCTGCGGCCTGCGTCTTCGTGGGGCAGGTCGAGGGCCCGTTGCTCGTCCGTCCATACATCGCGACCATGACGCGCTCGGAGCTGATGGCCCTCATGACGGGAGGGATGTCGACGATCGCGGGGGGCGTCATGGCGGCGTACCTGGGGCTTCTCGGCAAAGACTGGGCCCCCGCCCTGCTGGCTGCCTCTCTGATGGGGGCGCCGGCAGGCCTCGTCATGGCCAAGCTGATGGTTCCCGAAACCGGTGAGCCGCGGACGCGGGGCAAGGTCGAACTGTCGGTGGAGCGTCACGAGTCGTCCGTCATCGAGGCTGCCGCCAAGGGGGCGATCGATGGCATGCACCTGGCGTTCAACGTCGGCGCGATGCTGCTGGCCTTCATCTCGCTGCTGTCGCTCGTGAACGCGGCCATCGGCTGGGTGCCAGGACACCTGAACGCATGGTTCGGTTGGCGTCTCCCGATCGTGTCCCTCCAGATGTTTTTCGGGACCGCTTTCAGCCCGCTCGCCTTCCTGATGGGCGTGCCCTGGTCCGAGGCCGTCAAGGTCGGTGGACTCATCGGTCAGAAGCTTGCGCTCAACGAGTTCGTGGCCTATGCCGATCTGGTGACCTTGATCAAGCAGGGGGACCTCTCGGAGCGCTCGATCCGGCTCGCGACCTTTGCACTTTGCGGATTCGCGAACTTCAGTTCGATCGCTCAGAACGTGGGCGGCATCGGGGCGATGGCTCCCGAGCGCCGCGGGGACCTCGCCCAGCTCGGTCTGCGGGCGATGGTGGCCGGGGCCCTGGCCTCATGTCTCAGTGCTGCGATGGCGGGCATGCTGCTGCCCTGAACGAGGTGGGAGGGGCCACCGGGAAAGCTACAGGGGCGGGAGGTCATCCTCCCGCCCCTGTTTTCATCGCGCATCGTCGATGTACCAGGATTCCTCGTCTTCGTGGACGGTCACCCTGTACCGGGCCAGGGCACCCGCTCCCCGGGACATGCTGGCTCTCTGGTGCTCGAGGTGAACTTGCTTGGCCTCGAGAGCAGCCTGGTTCTCGGCCTCCCGGGCCAGCAGTTCGCGCAGGGCCGCCCGGGCTGGCTCGAGCGCCGGATCACCGGGTGTGGTCCGTGCCATCAAGGGAGCGGCTTGCTCGAGAAGGTCCTGTCGTTCGGCGAGGAGGGCATCGAGGCACTCCCAGTCTTCACGTGCAATGGCGAGGCCCTGCGACTCGGTGAGTCGCAGGGCCTCGCGATAGATTTCCGACAGCTGCTCGTGCGCCACGGCTGAGCGATCAGGCGCTGGCCTGGGACGCCTTGAGGGTCCCGACGTTCCGTGCGGCCTGGGCCCACGCCTCGCGGAGTTCCTTCAGATGCGCCATCACCTCGTCGAGCGGCTCCACCTGCTTGTTGACGTTGGCCAACATCGTCCGGTGCGAGAGGT
>JBEIFE010000480.1:0-2132 GCA_040382575.1 Candidatus Sericytochromatia bacterium | reverse complement strand
TCAGGAAGAATTCTTCCACATGTTCAATGAGCTGCACTCGAGCGCCAAGCAGATCGTGCTGACGTCCGACCAGCTCCCGCAGTCGATCCCCGACATGGAAGATCGATTGAAGTCGCGCCTCCAGTGGGGGCTCATCACCGACATCAAGCCACCCGGCTTCGAGACGCGGGTCGCGATCCTGCGCCAGAAGGCCGCGATTGAGGGCGTCGTACATTCCCTCGTCAGGGGCGCTGTGGAAGATCACATCCGGATAGCGGGCCACCACCTCGGCCGTTTCGTCCGTGGAGCCACCATCCATGATGATGTGCTCGACGCGTTCATACGTCTGGGCCTGCACCGAACGGATACATGCCTCGAGGTACCGTGCCCCGTTGAAACTCGGTGTGATGATCGAGACGAGGGGCCGCGCGGTGGACTCGGCCGGACCGGTGGGTTGCACAGAAGATGTCTGATCGCTCACGAGATCTGTCGCACGACCCCAACTACCTTGCCCTGGATGGTCACCCGGTCCACCAGGATGGGAGCCATCGTCACATTAGCGGGTTGCAGGCGGAAGCGGCCCTGCTCGCGGAAAATGCGCTTGAGGGTGGCCTCACCGTCCTCCAGAAGCGCGACGACGATGTCACCATCACGGGCCTGGTCCTGGCGCCGGACGATCACGAGGTCACCTGGCAAGATGGCGTCGTCGATCATGCTGGTACCTCGGACCATCAACACGTAATGGTCCTGGCGGGTCCAGAGGTCTTCAAGGACCACGCTCTCCTGGTCGTCGGCGATCGCCTGGATGGGCAGACCGGCCGCGATACGCCCTGCGAGCGGCAGGCCTCTATCGGGTGCATCCTGTTCGCCATGGACGATCTGGATGGCCCGGTTTTTTCCCCGGTCCCAGCGAATGTGACCCAGGTCTGCGAGGGCCTTGAGATGGTAGTGGATGGTCGAGGTGGAGTGAACTCCGAGGGCTTCGCCGAGTTCACGGATGCTCGGCACGATCCCCGTGCGCTGGACGTGCGCTCTGAGGGTGTCGAGGAGTTGCTGCTGGCGGACGGACAGCCCCTTGTCGGACATGTGAACCTCAACGCTTGGGGAACGGATGTTCGATGAAGTGTATCATCCGTGATCCCCGGGGTCAAGGTCCGTTCCTGGCTTGCTTCCCGTGAGGGGGAGGCGTACACTTTGATCTTGTTAGCACTCCGGTTTCGTGAGTGCCAGAGGTGTGCAACCCTCCGCCCTCGGGCGGATGCTACAGGGCGAAACCGCATGTCCACCACCACCGCTCAGCAGATCCGCCCCCTGGGCGATCGGGTCGTCGTCAAGGTCGTCAAGGAAGAGAAGACGGCTGGCGGCATCCTGCTTCCGGATTCGGCTCAGGAGAAGCCCCAGTTCGGCGAAGTCGTCGCCGTGGGCCCCGGCCGCATCCTCGATAGCGGCGAGCGCACGCAGCTCGACGTCGCCAAGGGCGACAAGATCCTCTTCGCCAAGTACGGCGGCACCGAGGTCAAGCTCGATGGCGAGGCCTACCTCGTCATTTCCGAGAAGGACATTCTCGGCGTCATCGCCTAGGTTCACCCCCCTGGAACTTCCAAGGAGAGTCATTCGAACATGCCCAAGCAGATTCTGTTCGACGAGCAGGCCCGCCGCGCCCTTGAAAAGGGCGTCAATGCCGTCGCCGACGCCGTGAAGGTCACCCTCGGTCCCAAGGGCCGGAACGTCGTGCTCGAGAAGAAGTTCGGCGCGCCGCAGATCGTCAACGATGGCGTCACCATCGCCAAGGAGATCGAGCTCGAGGATCCCGTCGAGAACACCGGTGCTCAGCTCGTCAAGGAAGTCGCCACCAAGACCAACGACGTCGCGGGTGATGGCACCACGACCTCGACCGTTCTGGCCCAGGCCATGATCCGCGAGGGGCTGCGTAACGTGGCTGCCGGCGCCAACGGCATCGCGATCCGCAACGGCATCCACCTCGCGGTGGGCGTGGCCGTCGCCGAGATCAAGAAGGTCGCCAAGCCGGTCGAGAACAAGTCGTCGATCGCCCAGGTCGCGACCATCTCGGCCCAGGACACCGAGATCGGCAACCTCATCGCCGAAGCGATGGAGAAGGTCGGCACGGACGGCGTCATCACGGTCGAGGAGTC
>JBEIFE010000479.1:0-2135 GCA_040382575.1 Candidatus Sericytochromatia bacterium | reverse complement strand
CGAGGCGATCCGCGCCCGGAAAACCACCAACGGCCCCTTCCTGCCGGGACCGGTGAGCCGGGAACACCAGAAACTGCTGCTCGAAGCGGCCTCGCGTGCTCCCAGCCACTTCAACAGCCAGCCCTGGCGTTTCGTGCTGATCGAGGACCGGAACACCATCTCCGAAGTCGCACGGCATGCGGGGGCGAGCATGCGTGAGCTCCTCGAAGGCGGCGTCTTCTTCGAGCGGTACCGGCGGTACTTCCGCTTCAGCGATGCCGAGATGGACGCCCGGCGCGACGGGATCCTGATCGATCATCTTCCCGGCCCCCTGAAGCCCTTCATCCAGCACATGTTCTCGGATGCCGGACTCACCGTCATGAGGACCCTGGGTGTTCCCGCCCGGCTGGGCTCGGACAACGAGAAACTGGTGGCGGGCAGTCCGTTGCTCCTGGCCGTCCTGCTCGACCGAGACGAATACGTCCCGGGCGAACTGAGCGGTTTCTATAGCCTCTTCGGCATGGGGGCTGCCCTCGAGAACATCTGGCTGATGACGGGGGCTCTCGGGATGGGAATCCAGTTCGTCAGCACCCCGATGGAAGTTCCGGCTCGCTGGCAAGCCCTCAGATCCCTCCTCCGGGTGCCCGACTCCCTGGAACTCATGGCGATCTACCGGCTGGGCTACGTCGACGAGGCCCGTCGACGTCCCAGCATCGACTGGACCAGTCGCCAGCGCAAGCGGTATTCTCAGTTCGCCTACCGAGAGACCTGCGAGTACCCCCTGGAGGATGACGCGAATTGAGCGTACTCAGAAGCCTGGTCACGGCCAGCCCCCCCCATGATGCCCCTCAGACAGACATCCAGGAAATCGCCTTCCAGCTCTTCCCCGAATACGCCGATAGCCCTCGCCACGCGGCGATCTTCGCGAACACGGGTATCGCTCGACGCCAGTTCGCACGACCACTCGAGTGGTATGCTACGCCCCGATCCTTCTCCGAGAAGAACGATGCCTTCGTGGAGGTCGCGCTCGAACTCGGTGAAGAGACGGCCCGGGCCGCCCTGGAAGCCTCTGGAGTCGATCCCGCGGACATCGGCGGGATCCTTTGGGTTTCGACGACGGGCCTCCGGACCCCCAGCCCGGACGCAACGCTGGCCGTCCGCCTCGGCCTACCCCGTGACGTGCGCCGGATGCCCCTGTGGGGTCTGGGCTGCGCCGGCGGTGTCGGAGGCCTGGTACGGGCGGACGATCTGGTCCGGGCCACGGGACGCCCGGTCCTGATGGTCACGGTGGAACTCTGCTCCCTGACGTTCGTAAGGGCTGACCGGTCGCGCTCGAACTTCGTGGGGACGGCCCTGTTCGGGGATGGAGCGGCCGCGGCAGTCCTGGCCCCGGACGGACCGGGGGTCCAGATCCTCGGCGGGCATGCGGAACTCTTCCCCGATAGCGAAGCCGTGATGGGCTGGGATCTGACGGATGCCGGGCTCCAGGTGCGCTTTGCCCGGGACATCCCGACCATCGTGCGGCAAGAGTTGCCCGGCACGGTGGATCGGACCCTCGCGCGCCTGGCACCGTCGCGGGAGGTGGCCCACCACGTGGTACATCCGGGGGGGAGCAAGGTTCTCGCCGCCTATGCCGACTCGCTGGGTCTCCCTGCCGAAGCGGTCGACGTGAGCCGTCAGGTCCTGGCGGATCACGGCAACATGAGCGGACCGACCGTTCTCTTCGTGCTCCAGCGAACGCTCGCCCGTCCGGGCGGCCTGCAGGGCGCAACCCTGCTCACGGCGATGGGACCGGGATTTGCCGTGGAACATGCGGTGCTCGTGCCATGACGGCGGCAGCCTGGCTCGCCACGGTCGTGATCGCCCAGCGGCTGATCGAGCTCGCGATCGCCCGGCGTAACGAGCGCCAGGCCCGGGCCGCCGGGGCGATCGAGCTGGGACGCGAACACTACTGGCTCTTCTTCGTGCTTCACCCGGCCTGGCTGGTCGGGTGGGTCTTCGAGGGGTGGGGACACCCCGCCAGCTGGGGAGCGCTCGCGGGCTACGCGGCGCTGCAGGGATTCCGCGCATGGATCCTCGCGAGCCTCGGAAGTGCCTGGAACACGCGCATCCTGGTCATTCCGGGGGCCCCGCGGATCAAGCGCGGTCCGTACCGT
>JBEIFE010000478.1:0-2141 GCA_040382575.1 Candidatus Sericytochromatia bacterium | reverse complement strand
GTGATCGCCATCATCGAGACCAGACCCAGGTTGCGCGTCGTGAAGTGCATCTTGTCCTCCTTTGAAGCCCGCGTTTTCGTTGTTTTGCCTTTCGTGTGGAGCTTTAAAGGTTTGCTTTATTTCAAGAACATTTGACCGGAGTGCACTCCGGCCTTTCTCGCGTCTTCAAAGCTTCATAATCAAGGGCTCGTTCATGGGGGAGAGCTGTCATCCTTGCCATCCCGCGGTGTGCGCCACTCCCAGTTTCGATGACGCCGATTCCGGATGCATGACGGGTATACAGAAGGTCACCTCCGTACCCCGTTCATCCCCCCGCAGGAGACCGCGCCGTGTCACGAATTCGTTCCCTCGCCTCGCTCACCCTCCCCCTGCTCCTGGGCGGATGCCCCTGGGGTGGTGCCCCGAAGCCCTTTGACATCCGCGCCGTCGTCGTGACGGTGCCCGACCAGCCCCAGTCAAGCGTCACGCTATCCTGGGACCGGTATCCGGACGCGACCATCTACAACGTGAGTAGACGAGATGCGGGTGGCCCCGCTCAGCTCGTGCGGACCCTGTCCGAACTTCGCTACTCGGAGTCCGTCGCGCGCGGCGCAACCCTCTCGTATTCGGTCGCGGCCCTCGCCTCGAATGGTGAGACGAAGAGCACGGCACCCGAAAAGTTCTTCGTGGCCCCGACCGGTACCGGGATCTCGGCGGTCCCGGAGGTCGCCGTCGACGGTGCCACCGCCAGCGCTGCCCCGCTCGTCGTCTCGGGTTTCAACCCCGTCATCCGCTGGCCTGTTCCTCCCGGGGCCAACGCCTACCATGTGCGGGTCTCGGAGAGTTCCGACCCCCGAGGGGAGAAGCCCGTCTACGCCGTCTTCACCTCGGCCACCAGCGTGACCGTTGGCAAGGACCAGCCCATCCCGGGGCTCGAGTTGCCGGGCTTCACCCAGGCTTCGAATGGCCTCAGCCAGGGCCGGAACTACCTCGTCTCCATCACGGCGATCCGCACCGATAACGCCAGCCTGTCTTCGGCCATGGCTTTCGACCTCGTCCCGATGGCCACGCCGGTGAAGGTCGCCTATTTCTGAATCCTGGCCGGTGTGGGGGCAGTGATCCCTGGTCCCCGTCCGGGGAACCGGGTACGATCGGGACATGAGTCAGCGACCTGCCCTCCTGTCCGCCCACGGCCTCTCGCGGTCCTTCGGGCCGCGCCCCCTCTTCGCCGACCTCGCCTTCGGACTTCACGAGCGCGACCACGTCGTCCTCGTCGGCCGCAATGGCTGCGGCAAGTCCACGCTCCTCCGCATCCTCGCGGGCGTGGATGAACCCGACTCGGGCGAGGTCGCCCTCCAGCGCGGCGTCACCCTGGGCTACGTCCCCCAGGAGCCCACCTTCCCGGCTGGTGCCACCGTCCAGGAGGTCCTGGAGGCCGCCCTCGACGACCTCCCGCTCGACCCGTCCGAGGTGGCTGCTCGTATCGCCGAGACCCTCGGTCGCAGTGGCTTCGACGACCCCGCTCGCCCCGTCGAGGCCCTCTCGGGCGGCTGGCGCAAGCGCCTCGCGATCGCCCGCGAGTGGGTCCGAGAGCCGGACGTCTTGCTCCTCGACGAGCCCACCAACCACCTCGACCTCGAGAGCATCCTCTGGCTCGAGGAGCTCCTCCGCCAGCACGCCCGCGCCTTCGTCCTCGTCAGCCACGACCGCGCCTTCATCGAGCGCGTCGCCACCCGTGTCGTCGAACTCGATCGCGCCTACCCCGATGGACTCCTCGCCGTCGAAGGCTCGTATATCGCCTTCCTCGAGAAGCGCGCCGAGGTCCTCGCCAGCCAGTCCGCCCTGCAAGACGCCCTCTCCAATCGCGTCCGGCGCGAGATCGAGTGGCTGCGCCGCGGTCCCCAGGGCCGTCAGGCCAAGCAGAAGGCCCGCATCCAGGAAGCCGGTGGCCTCATCGAGGACCTCGCCGACATGAAGGCCCGCAGCACCAAGGCGACGGCAGGCATCGCCTTCTCGGCCTCCGAGCGTCGCACGCGCAAACTCGTCGAGGGCAAGGGCCTCACCAAGGGCTACGGCGATCGCATCCTCTTCCGCGACCTCGACCTGACGCTCTCCCCGGGCACCCGCCTCGGTCTGCTCGGCACCAACGGCACCGGCAAGAC
>JBEIFE010000477.1:0-2145 GCA_040382575.1 Candidatus Sericytochromatia bacterium | reverse complement strand
GCCAGTCGCGGTGTCCGGCTCAGCGCCGTTCACCTCTTGCCCGACTCCGGATCTCCCCAGGTATGGGCGCAGGTGCTCTGTACACGACGCGAAGGCCCGCTGGGCGTGCAACTTCGCGTCGGCACCCTCGCGGGCAAGGAAGTCCCCGTCAGGACCCCGTTACCCGGCGGGATACGCCTCGAATGGCCTGCGGCGCATCCGGGGGCACCCACAGACCCCATCCGGGTGCGGATCCGGGCGTATCCCCTGGGTTTGATCTGGCTCTCCAGGGAAATCGACAGTGAAATGGCGTCCGTCGACGCCGAGAACGACTCTCGTCACCAGGCTTCCCGACCGTCCCCGGGCGGTATTCCGATCGACCCCACGGGCGCAATACGGGAATACCGGCCGGGCGATCGACCGGGAGACATTCACTGGGCGCACAGTGCCCGTCGCTCCGAACCCGTGGTCCGCTTGAAGCGTGGCGATGACGAACCCCGGGAAGGGACGAGACCGCATCTGTTCGAGAACGGCCCATCGGTGGCGCCTGAACACCATCCCCTGATGCATCTGGCCACCGTCGTCGCCGGTGCCGGGGCCATCGGCTACGTTTGGAGCCTGACGGTCGTCAAGCCTCGCGTGGCCGCGATCGCCCTGATACTCGTCTTGATCGGCGGTTGGCGGAGCTGGCGGCGCCAGCGGACACCGAGCTGGCCGCTGCTCATCTTGCTCTATTCCGGCATCGCCCTGTCACTGGCCTGGTATATCCGGGAACTGCGGGACTGGCAATCTGCTCCGAGGTTGACGGCGACCCTTCTGATCTCGGTCATCACCATCTTCGGCTGGGATCTGAGAAATCGCACGTACATGCGAGCCCAGCAACTGAATGCGTTGCTGCTCATGATCTATGCCTCGGCCATCATCCAGATCCGGGAAACCCCCATCGTGGGCTTCCTGTTCCTCATCACCGCGATGGCTCAGGTCGTCGCATCCTGGGCCGATGGTCGTCACGAGGTCGGTCAAAAGCGCGTGGTTTGGCAGGATCTCAAAGATCTGCCGTCAGCCTGGGTTCCCCTGTCCTTGCTCGGTATCGGCGCGATGCTGGTGCAGCCGTACTTGCCGGGCTTACCCCTGCCACCGCTGCCGACCTTTGGCATCACGACCAGCGTGGGGTTCAGTAACCGGCTGCGGAGCGAAGGACTGCCCGGTCAAGGGGGGGAGGTCGCGCTGGATCATCGATGGTCCGTTTCCGATACGCCCGTCCTTTCCCTGGAGGGTGCAGCGCCGGAAAGGCTCCGTGCGGAGGTCTTCGACGGATACCTGAACGGTCGCTGGTTCAAGACCAGGCAGCGAATCTCGAGCCGGATCCGGCGAGACTCGCCCGGCACGCATGTCCGCCTCGAACTCAAGGTATCTGGACTGGAGACCCTGCCCGTCCCGGAACAGCATGACTGGGTCTACACGCGGGATCGGCAGTTTCGATGGTTCGAGGATCAGACGGTATCCACGATGAAGCCGAATCCTCGTGGCTTCGTCTACCTGACCCACCGCAGCGCCGACAAGCGAGTGCGAGAGGCCCGACCGGAGGCTCCTTCCCGGCTGTTTCCTTCGCTACGCGCGAAAGCCCTGACCTGGACCGAGGGAAGCCTTTCCCCCGGTCAAGCTCTATCGGCCATCACGGGGCAACTCAGGCGCACGAGACGCTATGACCTCGACGCCCCTGTCTCCCCACCCGGAGTAGATCCGACGGTGCACTTCATCCAGAGTGGGCCGAGTGGCTTCTGTGTACACTTCGCCAGTGCCCTGGCCCTGATGGGCCGCGAACTGGGTATTCCGACCCGCCTCGTGACGGGGTTCGTCGCCCGGGATCCGGATACGCAGGGGGTCATCACCGTCCGTGAGCGCGATGCCCATGCCTGGATGGAAGCCTGGATCGATGGAACCTGGGTCCCCTTTGATCCGACGCCCGCCCGCAGTGAGGCGGATAGCGTCGCGCTCCCGTGGCGAGAAATGGCCCTCGTGCTGCTAGGGATGGTGTCCCTGGTGTGGGGAATCCGGGGAACTGACCGCGAGAGACCGACGATCCGGGCCTATCGGCGCAGACTGGGACAACTCCGACGGAAGGGGCTGAGCATCGCCCCCCATCACACGCCTGGCCAGATCCTC
>JBEIFE010000476.1:0-2153 GCA_040382575.1 Candidatus Sericytochromatia bacterium | reverse complement strand
CCGGCGGTTGCGGCTTCATCGGCGGCAATCTCGTCCGGCATCTGCTCGAGACTCACCCCGGAGACGAGGTGATCAACCTCGACGCCCTCACGTACGCCGGATGCCGGGAAAGCCTGGCCGACGTCGAATCTGACCCGCGGTACACCTTCGTGCACGGCGACATCTGCGATCGCGAGCTCGTCGAGAGCCTCATGTCACGCGTGGATGCCGTCATGCACCTGGCCGCCGAATCCCACGTGGATCGCAGCCTCACGGACCCGGGTGCCTTCGTCCGGACCAACGTCCTGGGCACGCAGGTGCTGCTCGAGGCCGCCCGCCACGCGAAGGTCGATCGGTTTCTGCATGTGAGCACGGACGAGGTCTACGGATCGCTGGGCGAGACGGGTTTCTTCACCGAGACCACACCGTATGCCCCGAACAGCCCCTATTCGGCCTCGAAGGCCGGCTCCGACCTGCTGGTGCGCGCCTACCACGAGACGTTCGGGATGCCGGTCCTGCTCACGAACTGCTCGAACAACTACGGGCCTTACCACTTCCCCGAGAAGCTCCTGCCCCTGTTCATCACCAACCTGATCGATGGTCTGCCCGTCCCCGTGTACGGCGATGGCCTGAACGTGCGGGATTGGCTGCATGTGCAGGACCACGTCGAGGCCCTCGACCGGGTTCTGCGCAACGGGATCCCGGGCGAACGCTACAACATCGGTGGCCACAACGAGTGGACCAACATGGCGATCACGCGCGAAATCTTGAAGCGCATGGACCGTGACGAGTCGTTCATCCGCTACGTGCAGGACCGGCCCGGTCATGACCGCCGCTATGCCATCGATGCTGGCAAGATCGAACGCGAACTCGGGTGGACCCCCCGCTACACCTTCGAACAGGGGCTCCAGGAAACGATCGACTGGTACCGGGCCCACGAGTCCTGGTGGCGTCCTCTCAAGGCACGCGGGCTCGATCAGGCGCGTGCGCGATCGAACGCCATGGCGGCCCAACCGGCTGGATGACCCCGATCACATCCCTCACAGCGTGAACCCCGTTTGAAACCTGCGCCACGCCCCGACCTCCGGGGCGTGGCGTGCTAAAATGAGGCGCAATTGGCCCTTGTTGGAGATGACGAGTTGATCGATCTGGACCAGACGGCTGCCCTCCTCGCGCACGACCCGGGGGACAGGCTCGGTTGCCTCCGACGCCTCCCGGCCATGGCCCGGCCGGCGTTCGAGAGAGCCCGTTCAACCGCGATTCCGCCAGAACTTCCCCGTCACGTGGTGGTCTGCGGCATGGGCGGCTCCGGTATCAGCGGCGACCTGGCCCGCAATCTGCTGCAGGAAAGCCTGCCCTCCCCCATCACGGTGGTCCGCCAGACCCGGCTTCCGGCCTGGGTGAGTCCCGACGACCTGGTCATCGCGCTCACGTACTCCGGAAACACGGCCGAGACGCTGGGTTGTCTGAAGGGGGCGATCGCCCGCCAGATTCCCACGTGCGTCGTTTCGAGCGGCGGCGAGGCCACCCGCCTGGCTCACGAGCACGACCTTCCGCTCGTGACCCTCGAGACCGGCTGGATGCCGCGTGCGGCGCTCGGTGAACTGTACTTCGCCCTGCTGGGCCTCCTCGAGCGCTGGTTGCCCGCGGGAACACTCGACGTCGAGAAGACGGTGGCGCACCTCGAGCAGCGTCGGTCGGCCTGGGATCTCGACGCATCGGTCGAGCGCAACCTCGCGAAGCAGGTGACCCGCGATCTGCTCGGTCAGGTGCCCCTGGTCTACGGCTGCATGCCGACCACCGAGGCCGTCGCGAGCCGCTGGAAGGCTCAGCTCAACGAGAATGCCAAGCTCACGGTAGGATCGGCCTGCTTCCCGGAGCTGACCCACAACGAGATCGTGAACGTGGCGCATGCCCCGCACAGGGGCCATACCATCGTCTCGCTGGAGGACCCGGCCGATCCCGAATGGGTGGCCCGTCAGCGCGAGCTCGCGCTCGACCTGATGGGGGAACAGGTGACGAAGGTCCTGCGCCTGCTCGGTCTCGGTGACGATGCGCTCACCCGGCAGCTCGATCTGGCCTACCTGGGGGACTGGGTCAGCGTGTATCTCGGGCTGGCCCGCTCCATCGATCCGACGCCCGTCGAGGCCATCTTCCAGCTCAAGGACCGTATG
>JBEIFE010000475.1:0-2153 GCA_040382575.1 Candidatus Sericytochromatia bacterium | reverse complement strand
TTCGAGCTCGTCGAGTTCGGTCGGGAGCGAGTCGATCTCGATGCGCAGGCGGCTGGAGGCCTCGTCGATGCAGTCGATCGCCTTGTCCGGCAGGAATCGGTCGTGGATGTACCTGTGCGAGAGTACGGCTGCCGCGACGATCGCCGAATCGGAGATCTTGATGCCGTGGTGGACCTCGTAGCGCTCCTTGAGGCCGCGCAGGATGGAGATGGTGTCCGCGACGGACGGTTCATCGACCATGACAGGCTGGAAGCGCCGCTCGAGGGCGGCATCCTTCTCGATATGCTTGCGGTACTCGTCGAGTGTCGTGGCCCCGATGCAGCGCAACTCGCCGCGGGCAAGGGCCGGCTTCAGGAGATTGCCGGCGTCCATCGCCCCGTCGGCCGCGCCTGCCCCGACGATGGTGTGCAGTTCGTCGATGAACAGGACCACGCCACCCTCGGAGGCCGAGACCTCCTTGAGTACGGCCTTGAGGCGCTCTTCGAACTCGCCACGGAACTTGGCTCCGGCGATGAGCGCACCCATGTCGAGCGAGAGCACGCGCTTGTCACGCAGGCCCTCGGGGACGTCCCCTGTCACGATGCGCTGGGCCAGGCCCTCGGCGATCGCCGTCTTGCCCACGCCTGGCTCACCGATGAGAACAGGATTGTTCTTGGTCCGGCGCGAGAGGACCTGGATGACGCGACGGATCTCGTCATCTCGTCCCACGACGGGGTCGAGCTTGCCCTGTCGCGCCACCCGGGTCAGGTCCCGCGTGTACTTCTCGAGCGCCTGGTAGTTCTCCTCGGCGTTGGCGTCCGTGACCCGCTGATTGCCTCTGACCTGGGCGAGGGCGCTCAGGAGACGCTCAGGGGTGATGCCTCTCGCCTCCAGCATCTGCCTGGCAGGCCCCCTGCTGCCCTCGCCGACCAGAGCCAGCAGAAGGTGTTCACTGGCCGTGTACTCGTCGCGGAGATTCGCAGCCGCCTGGTGGGCGGAATCCAGCACCTTGCGGGTATCGGGGCCGAGGAATACCTGGGTGGCTCCACTGACTCTGGGGAGGCGCTCGAGTTCGGCGCGAACGCCTTGCAGGAGGGCCGGGTAATCGACTCCGATGTTCCGGAGCAGGGCGCCGGCGATACCTTCTCGAGCCTCCAGGAGAGCGTAGAGCAGGTGTAGAGGCTCCATCTGAGCATGGCCAGATCCATCTGCCAGACCGTGAGCGGCCTGGAGAACCTCCTGGGCCTTGACGGTGAACCGATCGAGACGCATGGACGACCTCCCAACACGAGGCAACCAACGGGGGATGATCGAATCATATGAATTGAGTGTCTTCGTGTCAACATCGACTCCGTACATCGCGCGTCAACCACTGGACATCTTGCCCAGACAATTTGGACTGTTTGTAAACTTTTATAACTTTGTTACAATCATTTACAATTCAACTCGTGACAGAGACGTCACGTCGCCTTGTTTGTGACGCTACATCTTGCGATGCCCCGACGAAATGTCGGTCGGAGGAAACCTTCATGCCGATCAGCTTCTACCTTGCCGAGGGAGATTCCTCGAACCATACCCTCTCACCCGAGACCCATTCCTTTGCCATAGACCTCACCCGGCTCGCACTGGGTGGAGCCGCACTCCAGGAATTGCTCGAGAGCGTCTGCTCGACGTTACAGGCGCCGGTCAGCCTCGAGGACCGTGAGTTCAACCTCCTGGCCCATGCGAGTCCTTCCGGGAAGTCTGCCCGGAGCCTCGAGGCCATGATCCGGGCCGAGGGAACTCCGCCTGCCCGCCTGCGGGAACTCGAGGATTCGGGAGTCCTGCGCCAGCTCCGGCATCAGGAGCAGGGCTTGACGACCCTCGGAGCCGGTTGCGAGCAGCCTGAGCCACGTCATGTTCTGCCGGTTCTGGTCGGGGGGCAGTTGCACGGCTTTCTGTCATGTTTCGACGTCGATGGACAGGCTGGACAGGATGCTCCCAAGGTCCTGCAAGCTGCTCAGGCCGGAATCGCCGTGGGATTGCTCCGGGACAGCGGGCTGTCGGACGGTGAGCACCGCATGCGTCAACAATTTCAGCAGGAACTCCTGGGGGAACAGGGGCCCGTCCAGCTGGAGCGACTGCAACGCAAGGCGAGCTACCTGGGGATCCAGCTTGCACCCACCTACTGGCCG
>JBEIFE010000474.1:0-2154 GCA_040382575.1 Candidatus Sericytochromatia bacterium | reverse complement strand
GCCGTCACGGCCAGCATGACGTGAGCCCGGATGCGCTGGGCGCTCCGGTGGTATACCGGGCGAAGCGCCAGAGGTCCCTTCAACTCGCGGTGGTTCTGCTCGACTTTTTGCAGCAACTGGTAACCGTCGAACAGCTCCCAGCCTGACATCTCCGTCAGGGTCGTACGGAGCATGCGCGTGCCTGCCAGTTGCTCTTCGCGGCGGATCGCCTCGGTGTCGAGGATGTAGTGCCCGGGGCGCTTCTCGGACTCCGTCACGTACCGCTTCAGGCTCGGATGATCGATCACCGCACAGACGGCCTTCCCGTGCCCGGCCCTGGCTCGGCTCTTGCGTCCGAGAGCCTCCTTCACGCGCTCCAGATGAACCGCCTGGCGAGCCAGTTGGCGTTCCCGTTCGAGCGCGTTGCGCACGAGGACCAGCGCCTCCGGCCTGGCCGTGAGGGTGTGCTCCGGTTCGATGATGACCTGACGGAACGAAAACTGCCGCTTGCTCGGGTGAACGGCGTAACGCCCGGTCAGGGGCAGGACATGCTCGCGAGCAGCGGCGCTCTGACGCGGTGAGTCGGCGACCAGCCAGTGCCATCCGCCTTCCGAGAGCCCCTCGAATAGCTTCTTGCTGGTCATCCCGCCGTCGGAGACCCAGACGCGAGCCTCGGCGCTGGCGATCTGGGGCAGGTTCGCGACGAGGTCCTGGGCGATCGTGCGGTCATTCGTGTTGCCGGGATACACCCGGTGTCGCACGACGAGGCCATTTCGCAGACAGACCGAGGCCAGGACGACCTGCGGATCACCGGGATGGCCATCCTTGCTGTGTCCCTGCATCCGCAGGGCAGGCTCATTGACCACGACGGGACGGGGGCGGAGGGGCATTCTCGCCGTGGGGTCCGATCCTGCGCGGCTCCAGGCCTCTTCCAGGGCGGCGATTTCTGCATCGTTGAGTAACGATTCGAAGTACAGGCTGGAGGTATCCACGAGGAAGACCTGGCGATCGGCCTCGTCGCTGACGCCCAGCAGCGCTTCCCCGACCCGTGCCTCGATGGTGTCCGCATGCTCGTGCAGGAGGTCGAGTGCCCGGTAGTGGTGCTGGACGTCCCAGTTCTCGGCTTCGGGCATGAAGGCGTCGTGCTGGAGCCATTCATTGGCGGCCCGCTTGCTCATGGGGTCCGTGATCCGGTTCCAGATCAGGCCGAAGACGAGACGCTCGAGGTCAAAAGCCCGGACGCGATGCTGAACGGCGACATCTTGCAGTGCGATGTCGAGACCGAGTTCCTTCCATACGGCGGACAGCGCGAGTCTCATCCCGATGGTTCGGGTCTCGAGGATGGCGGCTGGTGCAGGTCTGGACGATTCGACGAGGGTCCCTTTGCTGGCGCGGAGGACGGTCCGGACGGCCTCGACAGCTTCGATGGCGCTCATGCCAGCCTGGATACGCCGGGTGTAAAGCACGTCGGCCATGGCAACGAGGTCTTGCAGGGAGTCGGGGGACAGGGCGTCCTCCCTGCCGAGGGAAAGGACCAAGTGCGGTCGCGTCTGGGTCTTGCCGTCGGAGGCACGCTTTTCGGAGATGTTGTGAGCCAGGGCGACGTAGGTCGTCCGCTGACCGCCACAGTTCTGGCGGAACCTCTTGATGTACACGGCTGCGGCCCTCCCGGACCAGAATAGCCGACGCAAGCTCCGCTGTCTCCCCCTTTTCTCTCCAAGGCATTAAACCTGGTCACCATGCCTCGCAAGGGCCACTCTGGTACCTCAAAGTGTCGAAGACCCGCCAAGTAAGCGCGTGGACGATTGCCCCCGTATTTGCGCAGGAAATCGGAACGGCTGTGGCCACCGAGTCTCTGCTGATCGAATCGGGAGGCCCCGCGGTCGAGGCTACTCGAAGCCTCGCAACCCCGAACTGGCTGGTGCCTCTGGAACTCAAAGATCCATTTGTGGCTCGTGTCCTGGGTTCGACCCTCTTCGGGAGCGGGTGGGCTGCCGATTACCTGACTGACTTCCGCACGAATACGGCAGACCCCGCCAGAGCAGCTTATCGGGAGCGTCTCCGTGCGGCCGCCTTGGCCCAGACAGCAAGCGATGTTGTCCTGATTGTCGGTCTTGGACTGCTGGGTGTGGTGACGTCGGCGGATTCGGGTAGTCGTTCGACCTATTCGCCCCT
>JBEIFE010000473.1:0-2155 GCA_040382575.1 Candidatus Sericytochromatia bacterium | reverse complement strand
GAGATCCTCGACGAGGCCGCCCTGCCCATGCACCTCACGGCCGGTACGCCCTGCTTCCGATCCGAGGCCGGGGCAGCGGGCCGCGACACCAAGGGGCTCATTCGCGTCCACCAGTTCGACAAGGTTGAACTCGTGCACATCGTCCCGCCCGAGCAGTCCTTCGACACGCTCGAGGCCATGACCGGCCACGCCGAGCGGATCCTCCAGCTCCTGGAGCTGCCTTACCGCAAGGTCTTGCTCTGCTCGGCGGACATGGGCTTCAACTCGGCCAAGACCTACGATCTCGAGGTCTGGATGCCTGCCCAGGACAAGTACCGCGAGATCTCGAGCTGCTCGAATTGCACCGACTTCCAGGCCCGCCGCGGCGCGCTGCGCTTCCGACGGGGCAAGCAGTTGTTGAACCCCCACACCCTCAACGGATCGGGTGTGGCTGTGGGACGCACGCTGGCGGCGATCCTCGAGAACCACCAGCAGGCGGATGGCAGCGTCCGGATCCCGGCCGCATTGCGGCCGTATCTGCGCGGCCGTGAGGTGATCGAGCTCGTCGGAGTTCCGGCGATCGCCCGTTAAGTCGTCTGCCTCGCGGGTACATGGGCGGCAGCATTCCCGTGGATCTGCCAGGAGGCCGCCCGTGGTTCCCGACGCTCCCTCAGTCGCTCCCCCCCAGCCCTCGGCTTTTCAGCATCCGCGACTGGCCGAGCTCCTGAAGAAGGCCCAGGGGGTTCCGGGTATCGGTCAGGTCCTGGTCCAGACCGTGATGGATCTCGTGCATCCCGGTGACAAGGTCCTGGCCTGTTACCACCAGTTCGACGCCACGGCTCCCAAGCCCGGGGATGCGGGCAGTGCCTTCTACACGTGCGAGGTTGTGCTCGTCACGGGTCAGTACTTCATCGGGATCAACCTGTTCCCGAAGTCGCATACTTTCAAGAAGCGCAAGATTCACACGGTGAGCGAGGTCCAGGTTCGCTACGACCCGCCCGCGATCGAGGACATCAAGAACGTGCAAGCCGGGAAGTTCGTCCCCGGGAACCTGACGATGCACGTCTCTTTCGCGGACGACAAGGGAGCGGCTGTCGAGACCTGGTCCACCGAGTCGACCCACCCCGAGTCCATCCGGAATCTCTTCGACATCCAGCGGATCCTCAGCAAGTGTGTCGGGTGGCCCCTCGCCCAGATCCCTGCCAGTGCCGTGAACCCGCCTGCGACCGGAGCGTGACGTCCGCATGAATATCATCGACTTCCTGCGCACGGCCTACCAGAAGCAGGCCTCGGACATTCATATCAAGGTCAACTCTCCCCCCGTCCTGCGCATCGACGGTCGTATCGTCCCGACCGAGTACAAGGTCCTGACGCCGGCCGACACACGGCAGGCTATGTACTCGCTCATGAATGCCGAACAGCGACAGACCTTCGAGCACAATCGCGAGATCGACATTTCGCTCACGATCGATGGCCTGGCGCGATTCCGTGTCAACGTCTACTTCGAGCAGGGCAACATCGGGGCGGCTTTCCGCGTCATTCCCCTCAAGCCTCCCCTCATCGACCAGATGGATCTGCCACCCGTCCTCAAGAAACTGGCGCTCGAACGACAGGGGCTGGTTCTCGTCACGGGGCCCACGGGTTCGGGCAAGTCCACCACGCTCTCGTCCATGATCGAGTTCATCAACACGACCAAGGACGTCCACATCCTCACGATCGAGGATCCGGTCGAGTTCCTGTACGTCAACAAGAAGTCCGTCATCACGCAGCGTGAACTGGGGGCTGACACCCTCACCTACCCGAACGCCATCAAGTACGCCCTCCGGCAGGACCCCGACGTCATCCTGATCGGGGAGATGCGCGATCAGGAGACGATCCTGGCGGCCGTCAAAGCCGCCGAGACGGGCCACCTGGTCATGAGCACCATGCACACGACGGACAGCGTGGGGACGGTCTCGCGAGTCATCAGCACCTTCCCGCCGCACGAGCAGGAAGGTATCCGGCAGCGACTCGGCATCATCCTCCGGGGCGCCATCTCGCAGCGTCTGGTGCCCAAGTCCAATGGACGCGGTCGCCGCGCAGCCGTCGAGGTCCTCGTCTCCACGCCCACGGTCCAGGACCTGGTTTTCAAGAACGATCTCGAGGGTCTCTATCACGTCATCAACAACGGTCAGAT
>JBEIFE010000472.1:0-2157 GCA_040382575.1 Candidatus Sericytochromatia bacterium | reverse complement strand
CGGGTGTCTTCGTGGGGGGCGGAGTGGGGGGAACTCCGCTCGAGAACCAGCTGGGGGGAGCCGGCTCAACCTGGAGCACCACCGCAGGTGGCGCAAGAAAGCTGCGAGGAAGGAGCGAGAGGCACCGCAAGGTGCACGCGAGCGAATTCCGAACAAAAAGGAAGACACCCGCTGGACCTGGGGGGAAGGCCACCGGGTGTCTTCGTGGGGGGCGGAGTGGGGGGAACTCCGCTCGCGAGCCAGCTGGGGGGGAGCCGGCTCAACCTGGAGCACCACCGCAGGTGGCGCAAGAAAGCTGCGAGGAAGGAGCGAGAGGCAAAGCCGCGAGCAACTTCCGAGAAAACAGAGGAAACGGTCCACCGCGAGTCGAGTGGCGAGCGCGCCCGCAGGGGATGGGGCGAAGCGTACTGGAAGTACGTGAGCCACGTCCCCGAGGACGTAAGCCGCCAATCGGCCGCGGTGGACCGTTTCCCGGGACTAGCAGACCTGGAGGATTTCGCGGGCCTGATTCACCTGCTCGAAGAGCTCGCGCGAGATGACAGCCTCGTGATCATCCGGGTAGATCCGGTTCTGGCACTGGTAATCGCCGGTGTAGAACAGGTTCTCGAGGATGGTCTTGACGGTGTTGGCCTGCCAGCGGCCGCCGCGCTTGGTCGGCAGAGCATCGCGGGTCAGGTCGTTGGCGATCTGCCGGAGGCTGCGGCCCGCTGCGCGTTCGCGGAAGATGCGCTGGACGACGGCGGCCTCGAGCGGGCTCACGACGAACTGGTTGGTCGCCTCGTCGAGCGAGTAGCCAAAGGGACAGGTGCCGCCGTTGTGAAGGACCTCACGGCTGCGAACGAAGACCTTGGGTGCCGCGGCCTGGGGCTTGGGGGCCCGGACCCAGCTGGCCACCTGAGGGATCGTCACGAAAAGCTTGAGCAACTGCTGGCCATCGGGCCGGCCAGTGTCGAGGTTCTCCTGGACGCTGACGAGGCGGACATCGCGGTGGTTGAACTCGGTGAGGACGGTGGCGACGTCGTGAAAGCGGCGTCCGAGGCTCGCAAGGGAAGCGACCACCACGGTGCAGCCATCCCGCTCGACGATGGTCTTCATCTGGGGACGCTCGAGCGCTGCACCCTGCTCACCAGCATCCACGAGGGCTTCGGTGAGGGAGAGGCCGTGAACACCGCAGTATGCACGGATGGCGGCTTCCTCGGCGGCAACACGCCCAACAGCGTCGTCGCCCGGCTGGCTCCAGATGTATCCAACTACATGACTCATCGTTCTTGCTCCCTCGTGGCTCGAACCACGGATGGCGGCCCGGAACGGGACTACTACCAAGGTGGTTATCGGGTGTGTTGAATCGATCTTGTCATACCTTGGTTAAGCCGACGGAAAGAATGCGTTAAAGTTGATAAATCGCCCGCATGTCAAACCAGGGTCACGACGGTGACGCCGTCACCACCCTCGGAGCCTTCCCCGGGGCGATGAGTCGCCACGTGGGGGCTCGTGGAAAGAAAGGCCCGGACCCCTTTGCGGAGGGCACCGGTACCGCCGCCATGGATGATCCGGACGGTGCCGAGATGGGCCGCGAGAGCCCGATCGAGAAAGCCCTCGAGCTCGGCGATCGCCTCGTGAACGAGACGACCTCGCAGGTCGAGCTCGTGTCCACCGACCTCCTCGGCCTGGGCCTGAGCCGCCCGCCGTTCGCGGCGCGCCAGCTTGCCACTCGAGGCCTGGCGAGGGGAGGTCGTCCCCTCCCGGGCGATCGCCGGCTGGAGATCACGGGGCGAGACCGAGAGTTTCATGGGGCCCACCTGGACCGTGACCTGGTCACCCGAGATCTCGAGGATCTCCCCGGCCTGCTGAAGCTTGGGCAGGAAGACCCGATCTCCGGGCTTCCATGAGCGCGGAGAGGCCGCCTGAGCGCGATCACGTTCCCGGGCCCGTTCGAGTCGCTGCTGGACGCGCGCCAGCCGATCGTGGGACTTCTGGGCGACGGGCATGCTGCGCTCGGCCTGGAGTTCGCGAGTGGCAGCGGCGATCTCGGAACGGGCCTGGCGAAGATCCTCCTCGAGCGTCTCCCGGTATCGATCGCGGATCTCCCGCTTCTCGCGGTTCCACTCGGCCACGCGAGCATCCTGCTCCTGGCGTAGACGCTCGGCCTCGGCCAGG
>JBEIFE010000471.1:0-2161 GCA_040382575.1 Candidatus Sericytochromatia bacterium | reverse complement strand
GTGAACCGTGAACTCGGGGTCGTTCGGTTCGGGCAGGTAGCGCGGGACGTACAGCGTCGCCTGCGTTTCGTAATCGAACGGGCTCGCCAGTTCGAGTTCCTGCGCCTTCGCCAGACCGATCTTGCGCCGGTAGTACTCGAAGTCGCCCCGTACGGCCAGCGTCGCCGAGGTGTGGATGCTCGAACGTTCGGTCCACAGCATCTGGTGCAGGGCAGGGGCCACGTCGATCGGCGCACTCCGGAACTCGAACGCGGCTCTCCCTCGATCGAGTTCTATCCAGTTCACCCGCTCCGTCACCGTGGCGTCAGCCTCTTGCCCGAAGAATTCCCAGCGGGCGATGAGGTTGTCGAGCTGCACCATCAGCCGGGCCCTGTGCAGGGGAGCCTTGCGGGCGATCTCGGGGTCGTCTACCCCGGCGCCCAGGGCCGGATCGCGCTCCATCCAGAGCTTGAGAAGCCGCAGCTGCTCGAGGATGCCCTCGATGATCTCGATGAAGGCAGCGTCCGGATACAGCCGGGCCTGCGGACGGTCGATCTGCATCACCCAGTCGAGTAGACGATGCTCGAGGTCGATCAGGGCGAAGGCTACCTCGTCCGGGATCATGCCGATCCGTCGGCGGATCTTCTGGAGAAGCTTGGTGTTGCTGTAGCGCCCGATACTGGCCGTCAGCGATCGTGTCGCGGCCAGCGGGACGTGATGGGCCTCGTCGAACACGACGGCCCGATGGGAAGGGAGGATGCCTCCGCCGCTCGCGAGATCCGCGAAGTACAGGGCGTGGTTGGCCACGACCAGGTCCGCCGCCGCCGTCCGCTGACGCGCCAGCTTCTGCGGGGACTGCTCGTAGAACTCGCAGCGCGCTCCCAGGCAATCATCTGCGTCCGAGTGGACCTCGTCCCAGAGGCGGTCGGAGGGCACCCACGGCAAGGTTGCCAGATCGCCGTCCCAATGCGGCAGAAATGC
Source organism: Candidatus Sericytochromatia bacterium (assembly GCA_040382575.1). Classification (GTDB taxonomy): domain Bacteria; phylum Cyanobacteriota; class Sericytochromatia; order S15B-MN24; family UBA4093; genus JAYKJE01. The sequence goes on along the minus strand of JBEIFE010000471.1, from coordinate 1,201 downwards.
CTTGAGGCGGTCGAGTTCCTCACGCAGCGGGTCCATCGGTCCCACGCGGCGATCGGCTTCCCAGAACTTCTGCTTGCAGAGGTAGTTGTGGCGACCCTTCGCGAGTGCGACATGCCAATCCCGGCCGGAGGCCTCTTGCACGAAGGGGATGTCCTTCTGGAGCAGCTGTTCCTGCAAGGCGATCGTGCCCGTCGAGACCACGAACGGGCCCTCACCGCCCTCGAGCAGCGGGATCAGGTAGCCGAAGCTCTTCCCGCTCCCCGTTCCGGCCTCGATGACGGCATGTTCGCCCGCTTCCAGGGCGGCATGGATCGTCTCGGCCATCCGTACCTGCCCCGGCCGGGGCTCGTAGGTGGGATGACGCGAGACGAAGTCCTCGAAGCGTCGAGAGAAGGGCGCGGCGGGATCGGTCATGGGCCTCCGTCAGGTCCGGTTTCACCGGCCTCGTCCTGCGGTTCCGGGCGGGGCGGTGGGGCGGCGCCGAGCGTCACCGAGAACTCCTTGCGCTGCCCCTCGCGGCTCACGAGCAGGCGCACGATGTCCTTCACCCGGTGACGGGAGACGGCCTGGATCAGCTGCGAGGGAGTCTGTACGGGTTTTCCGTCGAGTTGCAGGATGACGTCGCCATCCAGCAGACCAGCCTTTCCGGCGGGACTGTCCTCGGAGACCTCCCTGACCAGGACACCCGGGTCGGTCTTCACGAAGAGCTGTCGGGCCCGCTCCGGGGAGAGTTGCTCGATCATGACCCCGAGCCAGGGTCGTTCCACCCGTCCCGAGGTGCGGAGCTGCTGGGTGACGGACTGAACGGTCTCGACGGGGATCGCGAAGCCGATGCCCTGGGCCCGTGCCGCGATCGCCGTGTTGACCCCGATGACCTCGCCTTCCAGGTTCAGCAGGGGCCCGCCCGAGTTGCCGGGGTTGATCGGCGCGTCCGTCTGGATGAAGGCCACCCGTTCGTTGATCGCCACGTCGCGATTGAGGGCGCTCACGATACCGGCCGTGACCGTGGTCGACAGCCCCAGCGGACTGCCGATGGCCACGACCCACTCCCCGACGCGGATACGTCCGGGGTCCGCCAGCTTGAGGGTCGGCAATCCGGAGGCTTTGACCTTCAGAAGGGCCAGATCCGAAGACGGGTCCTGCCCGACGACCTTCGCATCGAAGCTCCGGCCATCCTGCAAGGTGACCTTGATGCCGGTCG
>JBEIFE010000470.1:0-2167 GCA_040382575.1 Candidatus Sericytochromatia bacterium | reverse complement strand
GGGCCAGCCCACGAACTGGATGGCCGGCCACCCCTCGAACTGGAGGCGAACGGTCCTGCCAGGAGCGACGAGGGGCACGTCGTTGCCTTTGATATAGAGTTCCACGGCAGGTGCGCCGCTGGACGGGACGAGCTGGACCAGCGGCTCGCCGGCTCGGACGTAGCTGCCTTCCTGGTTGGCCACGATCCGCTGGATCATGCCATCTCGCGGTGAGCGGACCGTCTGGGTGCGCTGCCTGGCCAGACGGGTGTCCATCCGGACGATCTCGGCCTGCGCTGCTGCTGCCTCCGCGCGGGCGCTGGCCCGGCTGGCACGAGCATCTTGCAGGACGGCGCGCGCATCGGTTCCTACTTTGCGCCGGTCCGCTCGGGCTGCGGCTTCCTCGCTCCTGGCCGCTGTCAGGAGGGCGATCATCCGGGCCTGCTCCGTCTCGGCTCGGGTGAGTTCGAGTCGGGCGAGATCGACCTGGCGCACCGAGGCAAGGCCTCGGGTTTCCAGGGCCAGCTGGCGATCCAGGTTCCGCCTGCAGGGAGCCACGGCAGCCTCTGCTGCGCGGACGGCCTGTTCGGCAGCCCGCACGCGATCGACGGATAGCCGGATCCGGGCATCCGCCGCGTCTTCCGCGCCGAGCAAGGAACCCTCGAGCGCCAGGATCCGGCCGTCGAAGGCCGTTGCTCGCTGGCGTGCGGCCTCGAGCCGGTTGACCAGGACCTCGCGTTCGGTGTTCATGCGGGTCATGAACTCGGGGTCGTTGTCCGCGAGCTGGATGAGCACGTCACCCCTGCGAACCCGGTCGCCGTCCTGGACCAGCCACCGGGCGATCCGTGCATCGATGGGGGCCTCGATCAGCTGCTGGCGGTCCGGAGCCTGCCACGCAATGACCTTGCCCTTCCCGCCGGCGGCCTGTTGCCAGGGAATCAGGGCGAGCGCGAGGCTCGAGGTGATCAGGAGGGCGACGAGGACGGTTGCCGTCTTGCCCGAACTCGAAGATGGGCGGACGGCCTCGAGCGATGCGTAGGTCGTCTCTTTCTCGAGCCAGGACTCGCTTCCGCGAAAGGATGAGATGGGCGGTTCAGGCGAGCGATTCACCAGGTGCCTCCTGCCAGGGTGGATGCCGTGAGGGGCTCCAGCACGCTTCCCTGACCGGTGATCCGGGGAGCGAGTTTGAAGGCCTGCTGGCAACGCGCGGCGATCGCCGGATTCTGGGTCATGACCACCAGCGTCCACGGGGCGCGCCCATCGATGAATGCTGACACGATCGCGTCACGCTGTCCGAAGTCGAGCCCATCGAGTGCCTCATCCACGACGAGGAGGCGTGGACGGGCAACGAGCGCACGTGCCAGCACGAGGCGAGCGGCCTCACGGGGAGACACGGGGTATCCGCCCGTGGAGAGCTCCGTATCCAGTCCGAGCGGCAGCAGCCGTACCTCGTCCCAGAGCCCCACCGTTTCCAGGACCTGCCTGGCCTCGGATGGCGAAACGTCTGCACGCCAGAGGCGCAGATTGTCCATCACGGTACCGACCACGACGTCGTTCGGACGGACGAGAGCGACATGTCGGTGCAAGCTGCTCAGTTCGAGATCCCGAATGTCGTGATCGTCGAGATCGACGTGACCGCTGTCGGGCTCGCGCAAGCCGACCAGCAGATCGGCCAGGAGGCTCTTTCCGCCGCCGTTGATGCCCAGGATCGCAACCCGGGCACCCGGTGCCAGGTCGAGATCGATTCCGGCAATCGCCCGGGGATGGTCCGGAAAACCTGCCTCGAGATCGATGACCCTGAGGGAAGCCGCTTCCGGCGTCCGGGGGATGGTGAAGCCACCCGTGCGGACCTGCGGCAGCTCCACCAGGGCACCGAGCTTATCGACGGCCGCCAGCAGATCGTAATAGGTCTCGAGATGCTTGACGAGCTTCACGAGCGCCGTGACGACCGAGGTCACGACGAACTCGGATGCGATGAGCTGTCCGAGGCTGAGCTGCCTCTGGACGACCAGCCATCCACCGATGCCGAGCAGCGCCGAGGAGGCCACGGCCTGGATCGTCAGGAAGGCCACGAGCTGTCTGAAGACGACCCGGTGATGCGCTCGGCGCGAGGTGACGTAATCGAGGGCCAGGACATCGGCCCGGGCCAGGGCTCTCGTGGCTGCGTCTCCGAACCGGAAGGTCACGG
>JBEIFE010000469.1:0-2181 GCA_040382575.1 Candidatus Sericytochromatia bacterium | reverse complement strand
GACCTGGTTTCCGACCGCGGACTGGACCGTCGGGGTTCTGCTGCCTGCAGCCCTCAACGACCTGGACCGCGCGCAATGGAGCGGTCAGGGGTCGATCAAGCCGGTCGACCCGCTGGACCTCGAGGAGCTGGGTTCGTCCGACACGGCACCCCGGCAGACGGGGGGCGGGCTCTCGGACGTGGCACTCCGGACCTCCTGGATTGCCACCCCGGGGGACGAAACCTGGCCGGCGATCGCCTGGTGGGGCAACCTGACGTGTCCCACGGGGCGCGGACAGGGCCGAGCAGCCGACCAGACGGGCACCGGAGTGTTCCAGATCCAGACGGGGCTCTCCGCCTGGCAGCGCTGGGAAGCATTCGAGCTCTCCGGCAGCCTCGGGGCCTCGGCGCCACTGGGGAGCGCCACCGGGATCCAGAACGCGGCCTTCTTCCTGGGGCGATCGCTTCTGGCCCAGGCGCAGGGCAGCGTGGATCTCTCGGAGTCCTGGAGCCTGTCCCTGGGGACGCTGGCATTCCGCAGCGCGGTCGACTCGCCGGACGTGGCCCCTTCGGCCGCGACCATGGGCAAGCTCAAGCTCGTGGGAAGCCTCGAATGGCGCCCGGCATTGGGCTGGAGCATGAGAGCTTCTTACGGAGCGGACCCGGGTCCCGTGCCCGGCCTCAACGCCATGACCGATCAGACCTTCACCTTCTTGACGACGCGCCTGCTCTAGAAGCCGCGTCGACACCCCGCTCCTGGACCGCCCGCCATGCCCCCTCGAGGGGCGATCGGTCGTCGTGCGATCCGACCTGAAAGGAATCCGCCATCAGGGCCATTCAATCTCGCCATGCTCTATCTCTGCTCGCCATGAGCATCGGCCTCGCCGCCTGCTCACCTGCCCCGACGGGCACGACGAACACCGGTACGGGTACCCCCTTGCCCTCCTCGAACGTCGTGAGCGGCATCGACCTCATGAAACTCACGGCCGATGCAACCCTGAATGTCGGAACGGGTCCGCACGGCATCACGGACCTCGAAGACGGGCTCATCCTCAACGCCAACCCGAAGTCGGGGGACGTCAACGTCATCGACGGAGCCGCCTCGCCAGCGGCCATCCTGAAGACCCTGCCCCCGCTGATCGAGAGTCCCACGGCCTCGAGCAGCCCGAGTTACACGAAGCACACCCCGGACGAGCATTTCGCCGTCAACCTCGATGGAGGCCTCATCGGTCTGCGGGTCTTCGATGCCCACACGAAGGACTGGACGGCGTACGGAAAGGTGTCCCTGCCGGGCAAACCGGGCAGCAAGTTCGTCTGGGGCAGCCAGGCATCCACCGAGAGGACCCTGTTCGTCCCCACCGCGGGGTCGACCAACGTGGCCCGCGTGAGCTGGACCAGCGGTTTCGACCAGACTCCGGATGTCTCGCCCTTCCTGCTGCGCCGGACTCCCGGCACGGGGGAAACCCTGCCCACCTACACGACGGGATTCGTCGCCGTGGGCAGTGGCTTCATCGCCCTGCCGGACGCGGCCGACAATGCCGTCAATGTGCAATCCCTCGATGCCAGCCTCCAGGCCACGGGGAGCGTCAGGACCTTCCGGGAAGGCAACAACCCGGGCCCGCTCGACCTGGCCACGATCGACGGCGTGACCACCCTGGTGTATGGCAACAAGAACAGCAACAACATCATCCTGGCCGATCCGAACAAGAGTGGCTCGGGTGGCGTGCTGGCCGTGCTGAACGTGGGATCGACCCCGACGGACCTGGTGCTCTCGAGCGATCATCGACGCGCCTTCATCACCTGCAAGGGCTCGGGAGAGGTCGCGATCGTCGACGTCAAGAACCGGACCCTGGCCCGCCTGCTGAAGATCGGCCGCAATCTCACGGACGCGACGCCCAATCCGGTCCATATCTACCGTGCGGCAGCCCCGGCCGGTTTCAGCCACGACCAGATCTGGGTCGGTGGAGACGGGGACGCCTCGGTGACCGTCATCGATGCGGTCGACCAGAAGGTCATCGCCGTCGTCCAGGTCGGCAACGGGCACCACAAGATGGCCTTCACCGACAAGCGCGCCTTCGTCTCGAACATCACGGACCACACCGTCTCGGTGATCGAGCGCGGCCGCATCCACGAGTGATTCCCCTGAAGCCCTGATTCCGTGACGGTGGGGGGCCGGAGCGGGACCGGGGGGGCCCCGGGGGGG
>JBEIFE010000468.1:0-2191 GCA_040382575.1 Candidatus Sericytochromatia bacterium | reverse complement strand
GTCCAGTCGAACCCGAGGCCGAACGGATGGTAAGGTGACAGCTGAGTAGCTGCCCGGAATGCGAGTCTTCGATGCCAGCCCGTCTCCCGTCCGACCTTTGCGCGATCGCCTTCGAGAACCCGTCGCTGGTGGCACTGCCGACCGATGCGTCCGGCGATCGCCGTCCGCGCCAGGTGACGGGCGCCTGCCAGTCGCGTGTCGTGCCCGAGCGCGTGAAAGCGCCACGCCTGCTCGGGTGGTCCCATCCGCTGGGCGACCATCTCGGGGTCCTGCTGCCCGCCGACCTCGAGGGCCCGGCAGTTCAGGTCCTCGGAGGCAACCTCGTCCTGCCCACCATGGAGCCCTTCGCGGCCTGCTACGGGGGGCACCAGTTCGGCCACTGGGCCGGCCAGCTGGGGGACGGCCGGGCCATCACGCTGGGTGAGCTTCCGGCCCCTGACGGCTCCCGATGGGAGGTGCAGCTCAAGGGCCCCGGCCTCACGCCCTACAGTCGGCGCGGAGACGGTCGTGCCGTCCTGCGCTCGAGCCTGCGCGAGTTCGTGTGCTCGGAAGCGATGCACCACCTGGGCGTGCCGACCACCCGGGCCCTCTCGCTGGTCGCGACCGGGGAATCGGTCCTGCGGGACATGTTCTACGATGGCCATCCCGAACTCGAACCCGGGGCCATCACGACGCGTGTCGCCCCGACCTTCCTGCGCTTCGGCAATTTCCAGATCCACGCGGCGCGCGGGGACCAGGAGACGCTCCAGCGCCTGGTCGACTACACGATCCGGCGATACCATCCCGACCTGTGGCCCACTGGCGCCTCGCAGGCGGGTCCCGAGACGGTCGTGGCCTGGTTTGCCGAGGTCGCGCGCCGTACCGCGGTCACGGTCGCGCACTGGATGCGCGTGGGCTTCGTGCACGGCGTCATGAACACCGACAACATGTCGGTCCTGGGTCTGACGATCGATTACGGGCCCTACGGCTGGCTCGATATCTATGATCCGGACTTCACGCCCAACACGACGGATGCGCAGGGACGCCGGTACCGCTTCGGCAACCAGCCGGCGATCGCGCAATGGAACCTGGCCCGCTTCGGGGAGGCGATCGCCCCGCTGGTAGGGGACGTGGAACCGATCCGGAACGGGCTCGAGGTTTACCGTCGGACGTTCGAAGCGGAGCATGGTCGTCAGATGGCGGCCAAGCTGGGCCTGACCTCGCTCGAGGAACCCGCCGATGAGCATCTGCTGGTCGAGTGCCTGGAGCTCATGCAGCACGTCGAGACGGACTGGACGCTGTTCTTCCGCCACCTGTCGGATGTGGACCTGTCGGCCCCGGGCCCCGATGACCCCGTGCAGCGGGCCCGGTGGCGCCTGCAATCGCTCGAGCCCGCCTTCTATCAGACCCCGGGCGACGAACTGGCCATCCGCTGGGATGCCTGGCTCGATGCGCTGAGCGGGCGCGTGCGGGCACAGGGACTTTCGACCGCGGAACGACACGCCCGGATGCGGATGGCGAACCCCGTGATCGTGCCCCGCAACTATGTCGTACACGAAGTCATCCAGGCCGTGACCGCGGGCGATACCGTCCCCCTGGATCGGCTGATGCAGGCGGTCCAGCGCCCCTACGACGACGCGTCCAGGCATCCGTCCTTCACGGGACGCATGCCGGACTGGGCGCGTGAACAGGCAGGATGCTCGGCCCTGTCATGCAGTTCATGACCGGATGATGGGTGATTGAACCGGACTCGTTACATGCGGACCTCTCGGGGGAACATAACGCCGGTCAAATGCCTTTTCCTCTACCAGGAGCACCATCCATCATGAAACTCGTTCGCCATCTGGCTCTCGCGACGCTCGGTATCGCCACCTTCAGCAGTAGCGCATGGGCCCGCGACTTCCAGATCGCCCCCGACAATCACAGTGAGACCTTCGCCCGTTTCAACTCGATGGCTGCCATCGTGCGCTTCAGCGGGTCGACCCGCGAGATCACAGGCGGCGGATTCATCGATGGAGATTCGCCCTCGTCCAGTCCCGCCGGGGGAACGGTCTCGGTCGATCTGAAGTCGCTCGACACGGGACTCGGTCTCCGCAACGACCACATGCGCGAGGTCCTCGACACCGAGAAGTTCCCGAAGGCCACGTTCCGGATGAAGAGCCTCAAGTCGAAGGAACTGGTCGCCAACGAACCCGTCAAGGGCGAGGTGACG
>JBEIFE010000467.1:0-2191 GCA_040382575.1 Candidatus Sericytochromatia bacterium | reverse complement strand
TCGAAGGCCACGGTGACGGGAAACGCCTCGAAGACGGCTGCCAGTCCGCCTCCCGTGCTGCCGAGCCGAATCACCGCATCGAGATGCGTCACGTCCAGACGACGCAGAAGGCGCACCATGCGCTTTCCTGCACGTGCATCACGCGTGCCGTCGATCACCCAGGCTCGATGCCCCGGCAAGACGATCGCGGCCGCCGTTCCGCGCAAGCCCTGTAGGGCGTGGAGCCGGGGGCTTTCCCTTCGATCCCGGAGCGGGTGAGCCAGCAGGCCCACCACTCCCAGGCCCGCCAGGCACACAGCCCATCGGCGAGACGCGAGTCCGCGCCAGGCGATTGCCAGGGCCAGCACCTGGAATCCGGCCACCCACGGTGAGGTCATGTGCAGTTGCCATGTCGCCCCGGGGAGGTGCCTGCTGCGAGCGACAATTTCCAGAACGAGGCGAGAGCCGCCTTCCAGCAGGTGAGCGCTCCAGGTCAGGGGCGTCGGAAGTGGCCAGGTGTCCGGCCAGGCCAGGGAGGCCATCAACCACGATGCACCTCCCACGGTGAGACCTTCGACCAGGAGGCCGATCGGGATGCCCAGGACGGGGCCCAGGGGGCTCCATGTGCCCGAGATGGCCACCTGGAGCGGGTACACGGCCGTCACGGGTGCCAGGGCCGTGATCAGGAACGGCCGCACCCCCGAACGTGGCCAACCGAGCCCCTCGATGGCCCGAGGCGCCCAGTGGCACAGCGACCAGGTGGCGAGCGCACTGAACTGGAAGCCCAGGTCATGCGCCCAGGCCGGTTCGAAGATCAGCATGCCGATCAGGGTCCAGGTGAGGCTGTCGCCACGCCCGTGTCGACGATCGAGCGTCCATGCGAGGAGCTGGGCCTCGCCCATCACGGTGGCCCGCAAGACGGCTGGACTTCCGCCCGTCATCAGGGCGTAGACGGCCAGGATGATCGCGATGATCGCGCCCGAGGGCCGCCTGGGCAAGCGGACCAGACGCGTCAGAGCCTGCAGACAGCCGGTGATCAGCGTGACCTGAGCTCCCGAGACGGCCAGCACATGGGACAGGCCCATGTCGCGAAAGGCCTCGACCGTCTCTCCCGGGAGGCGCGAGCCCGTGCCTCCGATCAACAGACTCGCCAGGAAGGAGCCCTCGGCCGTGGGTATCGCCCGGATGATCTCGGTTCGGCATGTCCTTGCCAGGGCGAGGGCCCAGCGGTCGAGGCGGGGAGGCGGTGGTGTCAGGACCCGGGTCCGGGTGATGCGCAGTCGGCCGATGATGCCGTGCCGTCGCCATGCGGGGCGCCGGTCGACGTCTGCTTCGTCTCGGGGGGCTTGCAAGGCCTCCAGCCGGCCCTCGAGCCAGACTCGTGAGCCGACACGGGGGAGCGGTCGCGGGCTCGTCAGCAAGAACTTGCCCCGTGCATGCCCGCCTCCGCCGATTGCCGGCTGGATCTCCGCCAGGTGTCGCTCCCACGGGCTCGGGCCACCCGTCACGGTCCCGATCAGGCGCGTCATGCCTGGATGAACCTCGGTGGGCGCGAGGAGGTCGACGTGACGGATCGCGAGCCAGAGCATCATCGCCACGAGGGCACGCCCCGCCATCCGGATCCCGCTCCGGAATGGGCGATTGCGCTGGAGGCCCGACCACGCGATGAGCGTGATGCAAATACCCGCCGCCGCTGGCACCCCCGCTGCCTCGAGGAGGATCGCGACGAGGATACCCGCCAGGATAGGTAAGGCGTTCAAGGCTCCAGCAGCGGACGCAGGCGGTCGATCCGTTTCGGCCCGAGTCCGCGAATGGCGTCGAGGTCATCCAGGGAGCGCAGACCGTGCCGGCTCTCGCGCAGGGCGATGATCTGGGCGGCCAGACGCGGGCCGATGCCGGGCAAGGTATCCAGCTGGGTGACGGTGGCCGTGTTGAGGGAGAGTTTCCCCCCGGCGGGACGAGCGACGCTGCGCGGTCTCGTGTTGCCATGCCTCCTGGCTCGCCCGTGTTTTTTGGGGGGGGCCTTCGAAAGATCCTGGCGGGTCACGGTGAGCGTTTCCCCGTCGGCCAGAGGCCGGGCCAGCTGGACGGAACCGAGGTCGGCGTCTGCGAGAGGGCCACCGGCCTGCCGGATGGCCTCGAAGCCTCGACTTCCCGATGCGAGCGTGAAGATGCCGGGGCGCTTCACGCGACCACGAACCTCCACGAGGAT
>JBEIFE010000466.1:0-2194 GCA_040382575.1 Candidatus Sericytochromatia bacterium | reverse complement strand
GCCAGAGGCGTATAGGCTGCTGACGAGACAGACATGCTCGAGTGCAGGACAGCGCTCGGCCAGGTCGAGCACCTTGCGGGTACCCTCGACATTCACGGCGCGCGCCGTCTGCTCGTCGATGTCGAAGCGATAGATGGCGGCGGTGTGGAGGATGCGACCGATTTCAGCGGGATGGACCCCGTGAAACGGATCATCGGACTCGAGCGCCCCCCAGGTCCATTCGACCAGATGCTCGAACCCGCTGAACTCCGGGCCCAGTCGTGCGATCTTCTCGGTTGCGGTGGCCTCATCATCCGCATGAACCCACATCACGACGGGTACTCGTGCGACGCGCACGAGCTGGTGGGCGATCATCTTGCCCAGGTAACCGCTACCGCCCGTGATCAGCACCTTGCGATTCAAGCGTGATCCACCTTTTCAAGAACGAGTCCCTGCCAGTTCATGCCGAAGCTGGCCATGAACAGGAGGAGGCGATCGCCTGCTTTCACCCGTCCGGACGCTTCGAGATCGAGCAGGTTCAGGATGTTGTCGGAGCTGATCGCATGACCGGCCCAGGCCACCGTGTCCATCGCGACGCGCTCGAGCGGATGCTTCAGCACCCGGCTCAAGATCTGCCAGACCTTGGGCGTCGTGTTCTGGGGGACGATCCAGTCGATGTCCCCGAGCGTGAGCCCCGCCCGGGCCACGGTCTCATGGATGATCTGGTGCGCGTAGGCGAAGTGGGTGCCGGCCATCTCGTCGTCACTGGCCTGAGCCAGGGCACCGTTGGTGATCGCGTGACAGGCCACGATGCGGTATCCACCGGACCTCCGCGACACGAGTCCTGCGCAGGCGGCATCCGAGACCAGGTTGTAGGCCTGCTCGTAGATGGCGCCGGGGGGAAACCGGTCAGCGGACACGCACAGGACCTGTTCGAGGTCGGGTTCGGCCAGAAGAAGCGCCCGCGCCAACCGGATGGATCCGAGCATGGCCGTACAGGCCTGCTGAGTGAGACCGACGACGGAGGCCTGCTCGAGACCGAGGGCGGCCTGGAGACGGCTGGCCGGAAAATCCGAGAGGTCCTTGATATCGCGACTGAAGGCATAGGCTTCCTCGCGACGCTGGTAACTGTTGAGCGGAATGGCGTTCGAGTACACCAGGACCCCGGCGCCGGCGATCGCCTCTCCCGGCTCCTGACAGGCTCTCAGGGCCAGGCCGAGTGCATCGGTGGAGGCGTCAGCCATGTGATGCCACCCGAAACCGCTCGCGCGAAACGTCGCGGCATCCGTCCGGAGTCGACCAGCTTGCCAGGACTCTTCGACGGAAACCTGGTGTTCGCCCAGCGCTACGGCGAGGCGGTCCAGGTAGAGGTCAGAACCGATCACGGAAACTCCAGCGGGGCCAGAAGGCACCGGTCCTGGCCATGTAGGCCGCATATTCGGCGCCGAGGGCGGATGCCAGGAGGCGACGCTCTTCCCGACGAGCCGTGAGGACGAGGGCGCCCACCGTGTAGACGAGGCAGACGAGACTCGGAAAACCGGGAGCCAGGAACAGGACCGCCGCTGCCCCCAGGATGTAACCGACGTAAAAAGGATGCCGGACGATCGCGTGCGGCCCCCAGGTCACGATCGACTCGGGCGCATCCTGCTGCATATGCCATTGGGACAGACGGACCCGCTGGTTACCGCGGGTGAGGGCAAGGATGACCAGAGACCCGGTAGCGAGCAAGACAGAGAGGCCATCGAAGAGGCAACGAAGGAATCCACCGACCCCCCACACACCCGGAAGTACACCGCGCCAGGCCAGGATGAGCAGCATGGGAGCCACCGCGAAGTGTAGCCCTGTCAGCCACCAGGCGAGGGGCGGACGCTCCGAACGCCGGAAAAAGCCCAGGGCCAGGCTCCACATGAAGGCGTAGTCGAGGAGCACCAGCTCGAGTGCGGCAACCGACATGACACCAGGCACCTTTCGAAGGATGTCTTGTCTCTACCCCCGCTCGCACGGGCGAAAACGACGGATAACGGTTTTGAAAAACAAGCTTGCAGGATATCGCCACCATCCTCCTGGAGCAAGCCCCCGAAAAATAGCCCGAGACTCCCGTCCCACCGGCGTTGTACGCGGGGGTCGGGCGCCTCGAGGGCTGTAAGTTCCTGGCGGCGGGCTATCTTCTCACCCGGTCGCCCGGGCAATATTGTCGCTGCTGGCGCGTTTCACG
>JBEIFE010000465.1:0-2196 GCA_040382575.1 Candidatus Sericytochromatia bacterium | reverse complement strand
GGCGGCACCGGGGGATCCCGTCACGGAAGACATTCGCGTTCCCTGGAGAGATACTTCGCCCTCCACCCCGGTCGCCACTCCGTGATTTCATGTGCGAAGATCACATTTCGTTGCTTGCTTTCGAGTTAACATAACCTGTACGTGACGTGTTCAAGTCCGCTCGAGGAGGTCCCCATGACGAACGAACCCACGCTCCAGACCGGCTGGAGTGATCTGCAGGAAGCCTACCGCCGTGGCGAGCTGAAGCAGGATACTCCCGAGATCGCAGCGATCTTCGAGCAGATCAAGCACCTGCGGGCTGCCGAGCATTCCCTGCGCTCCATTCGTCGCAATCTCGAGCTCGACAACGTGCCCTCCATGGACGAGCCGGTGATCCAGGAAGAATCCGTGGAACTGCCGCCGGCTCCTGAAAACGACTTCACGCGCCTGATGGATGCCTTCCTGGCTCTCCGCGACGAGAAGGATGCCATGGCTCGTCATCTGGCTCACATCGCCGGTGTCGTCGAGTCGCTCGAGCGCAAGGTCCAGGACCAGGCTGTCACCATCGCCACCTTGCAGGGTGGGCAGGAGGCGTAAGCCCCTGGTCCGTCTCGACGTTCACGTCCACCTGTGTGGCCTGGGATCCGGTGACAGTGGTTGCCGTTTATCCCGGGCCATGCGGCGTCACTGGACGTTTCTCTTGCTTCGTCGGCTCCTGGGCCTGCATCTCGAGCACGTCCGGGGTCGCGAGGACGAGCATTATCTGGAAGGCCTCGTCCAGACGGTGCGGGATGCCAGCCACATCGACCGGGTCGCCCTGTTCGCCCTGGATGGTGTTTACGGTTCCGATGGCACCATGGATCTGGAACGGAGTCACATGGTCGTTCCGAACGACACCGTGATCCGCGCCTGCCTCGATCATCCGGAATGTTTGCCCGTCATCAGCATCAATCCCGATCGCCCCGATGCCCTGGAAGAACTGGAGCGCTGGGGGGAGCGGGCCGTTGCTCTCAAATGGCTGGCCCCCCTCCAGCGTTTTCGCCTGGATGCCCATCGCCACCGGGCATTCATCCAGCTTCTCGCCGATCTCGACCTTCCCGTCATCGCCCATTCCGGGTGCGAGCACACGTTTCCCGGAGTGGATCAGTCCCTCGGTGATCCGTGGCTCTACGAACCGCTGCTGGCGGCCGGAGTCACGGTGGTGTTCAGCCACTGCGGAACGGGCTCGCTGCTCAAGCCATGGATGGACAGGAGCTCCGCGTTCATCCAGATGCTTCGCCGTTACGACCATGCCTTCGGAGATTCGGCGGCATTCAGTAGCCTCGTCCGGGCTGGCTACTCGCGACGCTTCCGGCAATTCGAGGGGCGAATCCTTCATGGTTCTGACTATCCGGTTCCCCCCATGTCGATGGGCTTCGCCCGGGAGTTTGGCTGGTCAGGACTCAAGGAGTTGGCGGCGATCGCCAATCCGCTCGATCGCGACGCGGCCATCAAGCAGGCGCTTGGTTTTCACCGTGACCACTTCGAGGTCGCGCATCAGATCCTCGCGAAGCGGATCGCGCGCTGGGATGCCTGGCGAGAGGAGCAGAGAGGCTGAAGGCCGGTCAGAGCCGGAACTTCACCTCGATCTCACGGGACGTTTCGGGCAACTCCCCCGCCCGGAGTCGCTGGATCCAGACGTTCGCGGCGTCGGCCCGGGTGGACCGTGATTGCCTTCCAAAGATCTTGATCGAGCGGGCCTGATCTTCCAGCACGGCGCGGTCCTGTGCCAGGATGATCTGTCCCACGAGCCGGACGAACGGTTTCAGCAGGCTGCCCAGCGGTCCAATTTTCCATGTGACGTGAACGAACACGCGGGTGATGCCAGGTTCCACGGGGGTGCAAATCTGGAAGCCGTGAAAGTCGAGATTTTCGCCGAAGCGGTAGTTCACATGAACCGTGGCAGGCAGGCGAAAGCGATCGACGTGGATCACCTTTCTGCCCCGGGCCAGCACCCGGGCCAGCAAACTGTCCGACGATCCGGCTTCCTCGAGCTCGATGTCGATGCCGTCCTCGACCCGCCGGATGCGGGCAACCGTCTCGTGGTCGGGTTCACCGCGGAACAGGCCGCCGTGAACGAAGCCGGTGTGCGGCCAGTCGATGAAGTTTTCGACGACTTCCTGAACGTCTGCCTTGACAAGTGCATCGAAGGTGACGTGCGACCATGTGGGGTCGCCG
>JBEIFE010000464.1:0-2197 GCA_040382575.1 Candidatus Sericytochromatia bacterium | reverse complement strand
CTTGGCACCCAGACCAGCGGGATGCACATCGCCAACTTCTCGGATGGCGAGATCTATGTCCGCGTCAAGGAATCCGTGCGCGGGACGGACGTTTTCATCGTCCAGCCGCTCTGCCATCCCGTGAATTACCACGTGATGGAACTGCTGATCATGCTGGATGCCTTCAAGCGGGCCTCGGCGCACAGTGTCACGGCCGTCATCCCTTACTTCGCTTATGCACGCCAGGATCGCAAGGCGGCCGGTCGTGAGGCGATCACGAGCAAGCTTCTGGCCGATCTGCTCACCACCGCCGGAGCGACTCGAGTCCTTGCGATGGACCTTCATGCGCCCCAGATCCAGGGCTTCTTCAACATCCTGATGGACCATCTGGCCGCCACGCCCGTGCTTGTCGAGTACGTGCGTCGCAAGAAGTTCGAGGATCTTGTGGTGGTCTCGCCCGACGTGGGCGGCGTGACCCGGGCCCGGGCCTTTGCCAAGAAGCTCGATGCCCCGATCGCCATCATCGACAAGCGCCGTCCCAAGCATAACCAGGCAGAGATCCTCAACCTGATCGGCGACATCAAGGGCAAGACCTGCCTGATCCTCGATGACCTCGTCGACACGGCCGGCACCCTGACCGAGGTCGCGCGTCTGCTCGAGAAGGAAGGAGCCCGGGAAGTGCATGCGTACTGCACCCATGGCGTCCTGTCGGGACCCGCGATCCAGCGGATCCAGGATTCTCCGCTGACGGAGCTCGTCATCACCAACACGATCCCCCTGCCCGAAGAGAAGGCGATCCCCAAGGTCAAGGTCCTCTCGGTGGCCGGTTTGCTCGGCGAGGCCATCCTCCGCATCCACGAGGACGACTCCGTCAGCAAGCTCTTCGAGTAGTGGCCACCTGGGTTCTCGCCGGGCTGGGCAATCCCGGTCAGGAGTATGCGCGCACCCGCCATAACGCCGGGTTCATGGTCGTCGAGGCGATCGCCACCGACCTCGGTACCGACTGGAAACTCGAGACGCGCTTCGAGGCCCGCGTGGCAGAGGGCCGTCTGGGTGGCGATCGCCTGATCCTGGTCGAGCCGCTCACGTACATGAACCTCTCGGGGCGAGCCGTCCAGAAGGTCCTGGGCTATCACAAGGTCTCCCCCGACCGACTGCTCGTCGTCTACGATGATCTCGCGATTCCCCTCGGTGACGTCCGGGTAAGGGCCACGGGATCTGCGGGCGGGCACAACGGCATCTCTTCGATGATCCAGTGCCTTGCGAGTCAGACCTTCGGGCGCGTGCGGGTCGGCATCGGCCCCCTGCCTGCCGGACGTAGAATGAATGACTTCGTTCTCGGGGCCTTCGCCGTCACCGAGCGGGACGATCTGGAGCGCGGGCTTGATCAGGCTGGACGGGCCTGCCGGACGATCATCGAGCGTGGCTTCGACGTGGCCATGCAGGACTTCAACCGGACGGTGAAACCCACAGCCCAGGCCTGACGGCATCACCGCGGGACGCGCGGCACGGGAGGTGGGGCCGGGGCCTCTCCACCCAGCGGTTGCGACGGATCCACCAGGATTTCCCCCTCGAGCCCCCCGTCATCTTCCGAGCCCGGAGAAACCATTGGTTCGTCCAGTCCTGCCGGACGCGCCGGTGTCAGGATCGGCAGGCCGATTGCCGGACGCGGTTCAGCGGAATCCCGTCGCCAGACCAGACGGACGGGATCGATGCCGCGGGATAGCCGTTCGACCTGGCTGGCCAGTTCCGCACGGGCCAGAAACTGGCTCGCGATGCGTTCGGGAACCCTGTGGGCGAGCGTGGGGGTGAAGGGGGACTTCGAGGTGAAGGCCATCATCCATTCGCCGTCGTCGATACGGTACCGATGCATCCCCTCGACCTGGAGAGACCGCAACGGGCGGTCCGGTGGGCACCGACGGCGCACGATGGCGATTGCTCGCGGATCCAGCATCAGGCCCGTGGTCGACCCCTCGATCAGGCCGACCCAGCTCCCGCGCGCGAGGACCCGTCGCGTGCCCCCCAGCCGGTAGGCGTGAATCGCATAGCTCGTCCTGCGCCGCAGAACCCTGACCCAGAGCCCCTCCTGAACGCCCTGGAACAGGATACGTTCTGGTCCGTCATCGAGCAACACGGCGCGCGCAGATCCCGGCCAGGCCGTGAGCAGGGCCAGGATGATCGGCCAGATACCAGGAGCAGAACGAGGCATCTCGCGAGG
>JBEIFE010000463.1:0-2198 GCA_040382575.1 Candidatus Sericytochromatia bacterium | reverse complement strand
GGTGAGGTGACGCTGCAGATTACCCTGACTGGCCACCGAGATGACTCCCGTCTCTTCGGAAACGACGATCGAGATGGCGTCCGTGGTCTCGGAAAGGCCGAGAGCAGCACGATGACGGGTTCCGATGGGACGCCTGGGATGCCGGCGCATGGCTTCGCTCAGGGGTAGAACCGCACCGGCTGCGAGGATCCGGTCACCCCGGACAATGAGCGCTCCATCATGCAAGGGAGATGACGTGTGGAAAAGCGAGATGATGAGAGCGGACGAGACGAGGGCCTGGAGGGAGGTCCCCGTCTCGGTGAACTCGTTGAGGCCAGACTGTCGCTCGAGGATGATCAGTGCCCCGATCTTGCGGGCACTGAGAGTCCGGACGGCCTGAACGATCTCTTCCGAGACGCGAGCCACGTCGACCGGGGCCTTGCCGAAGAATTCCGTCCGGAAAAGCTCCCCCTGTCCGAGAAGGGAGAGGGCTCGGCGCAGTTCGGGCTGAAACACCACGGGTACGGCCACGATGAGCATCGTGGCCGCCGACTGGGCCAGCCAGGTGATCGTGTCCAGTTTGAGAGCCCTGCACAGAAGGTAAGCCAGCAGCACGAGCAGGATCCCGCGAAGCAACAGAACTCCCCGCGTTCCCCGGATGAACAGGAAGACGCGATAAAGTACCCAGCCCACGATGGCGATATCCAGAAGGTCTTGCCATCGCAGGTTGAGCAGGAGTTGCTGCAGGACCAACCAGCCGCTCACGTGGGTCTACCCGGGGTCAGCCGCGAGGGGAGACGGTCACGTGCCACGAGGTCGGCGAACGTCTCACGCTCACAGATGACCTCGGCTCGTCCACCCTTGACCATCACCATGGCGGGGCGGGGAAAACGGTTGTAGTTGGAAGCCATCGAAAAGCAATAGGCCCCCGTCCCCCAGGTGACGATCCGGTCACCTGGAGCGAGTCGAGGCATGCGCGCTTCAGGGGCGAGGACATCGCCGGATTCACAAAACTTGCCCACCAGGGTGACGGTCTCCGTCCGTTCTGCCGCTTCGACGGGATCGGGCTCGTGATGGGCCCCGTAGGTGATGACCCGGGGATTGTCTGCCATGCCGCCATCTACCGAGACGATGACCTTGCCGCCGGAGGCCACCCGACGGGACCCGACGGTATAGATGGTTGCTCCGGCCGTGCCCACCAGCGCCCGTCCTGGCTCGAAGATGAGCGTGGGAAGGGGTAAACCCTTCTCTTCGGTCGTCTGGCGAAGTCGGGTCGCGATGGTGCGGACCCAGTCCTGGATGGACGGGGGCGCGTCGCCATCTCGATAGGCAATCCCGAGGCCTCCGCCCACATCCAGTTCCCGGACGAGCAAGCCCATGTCGCGAGCCAGACAGCATTGCTCGATCAGAACATCCACGTTTTCGAGGAAAGGTTCGACCTCGAAGATCTGCGAGCCCACATGGCTGTGAAATCCCATGAAAAGCAGGCGGGATGACGCCTGGATCCGGGACAGAGCACTCGTGAGACCATCCCCTCGTGGGATACCGAACTTGGTTTCCTCGTGGCCCGTCTGGATGTGGGGGTGGGTGTCGGCATCGACGTCCGGTGCGATCCGGACCCAGACGGGGATACGGGATTCGAGATCCTGCCCGAGTTCCTCGAGCAGGTCAATCTCGGCAAGGTGGTCGATGATGATACGGCCGACCCCTTCTTCGAGGGCCAGTCGCAACTCATCACGCGATTTGTTGTTGCCCTGGAACACCACCGTTTCAGGTGGGATACCCGCCTTCAGGACGGTGAAGAGTTCCCCCCCGGAGACGACTTCCGTCCAGCATCCCTCGTCGTGAAGCAGTCGGTTGACGGCCATGTTGCAGAGTGCCTTGCTGGCATAGAGGACACGAGAGGCGGCGGGATATGAAGCTTTTGCAGAATCAATGAAGCTTCTAGCTGCCGTGACCAGCGTGGCCTCGTCGATGACATACAGCGGCGTGCCGTGGGTACTGGCCAGCTCTTCGAGGTCACAACCCCCGACTTCCCAGCGCCCAGCCCCGGACAGGGAGGCGGTGAGTGGACGTAGACGCTGGTTGGTTGAGAAATCGATCAAGGCCGGTCCTTCGGAATGGCACGGCGCGGGCGTCTTTGCACGCTCCAGGTGAGCTGCAGGGCAGTTCGATGATATCACGTCTGCACGGCGTTCGGGGGGGGACGGCGTGGTATG
>JBEIFE010000462.1:0-2206 GCA_040382575.1 Candidatus Sericytochromatia bacterium | reverse complement strand
CGATGGTGGCCTCGGACTGCCAGGTGACGACCACGACGCCGACGGGATGCATGCCCTACCCCCGCGAGATCCCGAGCTTGCTCCGGACGCGTCCGGCCAGGCCGCTCGGACCTTCCTGGACGAGGCTCAGCGCGGCCTTGAGCGCGAGCCCGGCATGCCCCGGAAGCACCGGAACATGCCAGCTCGCAGACCGGCCGGAGCGGACAGGCGAGGTCACGAAGCGCGCCAGGGGCTGGACAGCCCGTTCCCAGGTGTACGCGCCGGCCACCTGACGCACCCGGTCCGCACAGGCCGCCCGCCACGAAGGCTCGGTGGCGACTCGAGTCAGCGCCGCGCTCCAGGCCTCGACGTCGCCCTCCGGCAATGCGGCCCCCAGGCCCTCGATGCGGGCCAGCTCGGACATGGTGTCGCCCTCGGTGCCGAGGAATGGCAATCCCGCCCACAGGCAATCGAGCAGGCGCGTGCGAAAGGCGAAGCGCGTTTCGAGGTGCTCGTGGTGGGCCGAGAAGCCCCAGTCTGCCTCGAGCAGCAGGCTGCCCCGCTCGGCGTAGGGCACCCATTCGTCGAGGAAGTGGACCGACCGTCCCATGACCCCCAGGTCCCGCGCCAGATCACGGGCCTCGGTCGCGCGGGTCCCCACGGGCGTGCCCGGGTTGGGCGATCGTCCGGCGAGGAACACGAGCTTGAGTTGCGGATGCGCCTCCTGGACCCACGCGGCTGCCCGGATGGGCGTGAGCGGGTCGAGCCAGTCCCAGAGTCCCCCGCCCCACAGACACACGACCGAGTGGGCATCGATCCCCTCGAGGCGGCCGCGCAGGCGGGGCTCGCCCGCGACCGGGGGATGGGCAGGAATCCCGAAAGGCACGCAGTCCAGTAGCGAACGCGCCGCCGCATCCCGGCTCTCGTCGAGCCCGAGACGCCCCAGGGCACATAGCCGACCGAGCCAGTAATCGCGCTGGCGCTCGCTGGCGCAAACCATGAAGTCGGCGTGACGCATCTGCCAGGCGAGGCCCGCGTGGTGCTCCCGGTAGAGCAGACGCCCGAGTGCCCCCTGGCCGCGTAGGCGCTGGAGATCCTCGAGGAGGAACGGGTCGTACAGGTCGAGGGCGATCGCCGCGCCCGAGCGCACGAGCGAACGGTGCTGGGCGAACACGAGGCCGCCGGCGAACACGACATCGTGGGCCCGGGCCAGGGCCCCCAGCTCGCGGGGGCGGGCTTGACGGACCGTCACGCCGGGCAGGTCGAGGTCACCCACAGGCTGCAGGCTCGCTAGCGTGACGTGAACCGCCCCCGAAAGTGCGCGGGCGATCTCGCAGGCCCGGATGGCCGGACCGGCCATGGACGCCCCCAGGCGATCATCCGTGACGATGAGCATGTGACGCGTCACGGGCGGGGTTCCCGGAACCGTCGTCCCAGCCGTCCCAGGGTGCGGACCACCACCTTCCGGCCCTTCTCGGTGACGAGGCCGAGGCCTCCGGCCTGGAAGGTCCGTGCCGCCTTGAGGGCCAGACGGAACGGGGCGCCGAGTCGCTTGTGGCCGTAGTGCCCCGAGACGGACCAGTGGGAGGCGGGCAACTCATAAGGGGCCTGGCAGTAGGCGACCAGCGGCGCCGCGACACGCGACCAGTGAAACCGCGCCGAGACATCTCGCACCCGCTGGCGCAGGGCGGCGTTCCCGTCGGGACGTCCGAGCAGGTCATCGAGGGCCTCGACCCAGCTGTCGATGGATCCGTAGCGCGTCACGCGCCCGAGCCCCTCGCGCTCGACGAGCTCGGCCATCGAGTCGCCCTCCGTCGTGACGACGGGGAGGCCCGCCCACAGGTAATCGAGGACGCGCGTACGGAACGAGAAGCGCGTCTCGATGGCATCGAAGTGGCTCGAGAGGCCCACATCGGCCTCGAGCAGGAAGTTCTGGCGCTCCTCGTAGGGGACCCAGTCCTGGTTGAAGAACACGTGGCGTCCCGTGAGACCCAGCTCGTCCGAGAGGGCGATCGCCCGGGCCGTCATCTCCATCTCGGGCAACTCGGGACTGGGCGGCTTCACGCCCATGAACACGAGGCGCAGGTCAGGCCTACGGGCAGCCAGGACCCCGACCGCGCGGATGACGGTCAGCGGATCGAACCAGTTCCAGACCCCGCCGCCCCAGAGCAGGATGCGGTCATCGGGCCCGATACCCGGCATGACGCCACGCATCGCCGGCCGGGTG
>JBEIFE010000461.1:0-2208 GCA_040382575.1 Candidatus Sericytochromatia bacterium | reverse complement strand
TTGACGGTCAGCGTCTCCGGGTACGACCCGGATCAGTGCTGGTCGATGGCAGCCAGGTGGAAGCCATCGGGCGGGACTTCTTGCTGTTGCGCCGCAAGGGGCAGATCTTGCGTATCGGACTGGGGTCTTCTCCCGCCTCACCCCCGGTGCGACCGGTTGTGGGAAAGACGTCCTTCGATGCAAGTGTCAATCTGCCATCGACGCAGGATGTCTCGCTTCCCCCGCCACTGCCGCGAGTCCGCCCCCAGCCCTGATCGACCGGGGAGTCCGTCGTGAATGCTCAGACACCCGCCAAATCGGCGGGGTTGAAAAACAAGCTGATCGGCGAGTGGCTCTGCGGGATCGGGATGATATCCCCGTTCCAGCTCTCGGACGCTCTGAGCAGCCAGCAGGAATCCGGTCAAAAACTGGGCCAGGTCCTGGTCCAGAAGGGCATCCTCAACGAGAAGGACCTGCAGCAGGTCCTGGTGCTCCAGCAATCGCTACGAACCAGTGAGAACCTGGGTCAGTTCCCGTTCGATCCCGAGGCCGTGAGCCTCGTCCCCGAGGCGTTTGCACGCAAGAACAACGTGGTTCCCCTGCTGAAGGTGGGACGTCGTCTGCTCATCGGCATGGTCAAGGTGGATGACACCCGCGTGCTCGACCATCTGTCGCTGCTGAGCGGGTACATGGTCGTTCCGATCGCCTTCCGCGACACCGATATCCCACCGGGGTTGACGAAGCTATACGGAGCGATCGCGGGTGGAGCTCAGGCTACCCCGGGACCATCGGGCGCTGTTCGCGTCGAGAACACGATCGAAAAGGCGATCGCCAAGTCGGGCGTCAAGGAGGACGCGTCCAAGAAGGCGCAGATCCAGGACATCGCCAATGTCTCGGACAGCGACGCCCCCGTCGTCGAACTCGTCAATTCGCTGCTCACGGACGCCATGGAACGGGGCGCTGCGGACATCGCGATCGACCCCAAGGAAAACGCACTCTGCGTCCGCCTTCGCATCGACGGCGTCATGACGACGGCCGTCACCCTGCCCAAGGCAATCGAGACGGCCGTCATCGCCCGTCTCAAGGTCATGGCGAACATGAACATCACCGAGAAACGGCGCCCGCAGGACGGGCGATTCTCGGTCGTCATCAACGGTGAGAAGATCGACTTCCGATGCTCTTGCATCTCGACCCACTGGGGCGAGCGCATCTCGCTGCGTGCACTCCGTCAGAAATCGATCAACCTGGGTCTCGACAAGCTGGGGTTCTCGGAACGCGACACCGACACCATCCACCAGATCCTGCTCAAACCCGTCGGGATCATCCTGGTCACGGGACCCACCGGTTCTGGCAAAACCACCACGCTGTACGCCATGCTGCGCGAGTTCGACCAGGAAACGGAATCGATCATCACGATCGAGGACCCGGTCGAGTACCCGGTGCAAGGTATCGCGCAGATCCAGGTCAACAGCAAGATCGACCTGACGTTCTCGGCCGCGCTCCGGACGGTCCTGCGTCAGGATCCCGACACGATCATGGTCGGTGAAATCCGAGACCTGGAAACGCTCGAAACGGCCACCAGCGCGGCCATGACGGGCCACCTGGTGCTCTCGACCCTGCACACCAACGATGCCGTGAGCACCGTCAGCCGCATGATCGAAATGGGAATCCCCCCGTACGTCGTCGGAAGCACTGTCTCGGGCATCATCGCCCAGCGCCTCATCCGCCGCATCTGCAGCAACTGCAAAGTGGAGGTCGAGGCGAGCCCCACCGACAAGGCCTTCCTGGGCATCCCCCATGAGCGACAGTTGATGATTCACAAGGGCACCGGTTGCGAGAAGTGCAACGGGTCAGGCTACAAGGGGATGCTCGGCGTCTACGAGATTCTCAAGATGTCACGCCCGATCGCCAACCTGATCAGCCGCGGCGAACCCACCACCGTCATCCAGGACGAGGCGACCAAGCTCGGGATGCTGAGTATCCTCGACGACGCCAAGGATAAGGTCCTGAAGGGTCTCTCCACCATCGAAGAGGTCATCCGCTGCCTGGGCGTCGGCGACTAGCGCTGCAGTTTCGGATAGCAGAACGTCACGGCATAACTCGGAGCGGAATTGGCCGTGGCCCGGTAGATGAGTCGGATGGTGATCTCGGGAACGACGGACGCGAAGGTCCCCCCGTACGTCGTGGGCAGCACGGTCTCGGGCATCATCGCCCAGCGCCTCATCCGCC
>JBEIFE010000460.1:0-2212 GCA_040382575.1 Candidatus Sericytochromatia bacterium | reverse complement strand
GGCTGCTCACGGGCCCGGGCCCCGAGCAACTGCTCGACCTCGACGGGCTGCCCAAGCGCCAGAACCTGGAGGCGATGCTCGGTCGCTTCCTGCCAGGCACGGGACGGGCCGATGCAAGGGCGCTGCTCGCCACGCCGGCCTGGACCTCGCTGCTGGCGCGACTCGCGCGGCCGGGGTTCATCGGGCACGAGGCGACGGACGGGGAGGCCATCGTGCGGACCCTCGCGCATCTCGTGGTCGATCCGGCGGCCGGTCTGACGCCCGGGGCGCTCGCGACCTGGGCCGGTGCGTGGACGTCCGGTGCGGCACTCGAGGCGATCGAGTCGGTCGAGGACGGCCAGCCTGGCCTCGTGGCCCTGCGCAGCCAGGGCGGGTTGCACGTCGCGTTCGCGGGTCCGCTCGGGAAGAAAGACGCCACCCTCACGCGGGTCCTGGTGCTGGAGGCGCGCGCGGGCGATCGCGATCGCGAGGTGTTCCAGCGCGCCTGGCTCGGATTCTGGCGGCTGTGGAACCTCTTGCAGGGCCGAACGGGCTGGGTGCCCGTCGTCGAGACGGGCGGCACGGAAGTCCCCGCGGCCGGATCGGCCGGGGTTCCTGCCACGGGCGAAACGTCCAGTTTGCCCCGGGACGGTCAACGCACCACCGGAGCAGGCGACCTGCCCGAGGCGTGGAGGACCGTGCTCGACGACCTGGGCAAGAACCCCGGCACCGTCGCGCTCTGTGCAGACCTGGCCGCCCGGGGCTGGGAAGCTCCCGAGGTGGGGCTCGACCTGATGGACGGCGGCCGCGTGCTCGGGACGGGGGAACTCGTGTGGAGCGACCGGAAGATCGCCGTATGCCGGGCGGACGACCTGCGCGGTGTCGCCCCCCTCGCCGCGTCCGGCTGGACCCTGCTCGCCCTCGAGGAGGTCTTGCCATCTCCGGGGCGTCTCGCTGAACCCACGACCGAAGGAGTCCTCGCGCCATGACCACCTTGCCCCCCGTCCAGGTCGCGATCTCGATCGACTTCATGAAAGCCTTCGGTCTGGTGCCGCGCGGCCTGCAGAACAAGGTCCGGCAGTTCGTCGAGAAGTTCCAGGCGCGCCCCACCGCGCCCGGCCTCAACTACGAGGTCATCCGCGACGCGCGCGACCCCAACCTGCGCTCGGTGCGCATGGACGACACCTACCGGGCGATCGTCCTCAAACCGAGCCAGGGGAACGTCTACGCCCTCCTGTGGGTGGACCACCACGACGACGCCTACGCCTGGGCGCGCCGTCGCCAGGTGATCGTGCATCCGACAACCGGGACCCTCCAGGTGCTGGTCTCGGCCCCGGAAGATCCGCTTCACCCGGTCCCACGAGCCGAAAGCCAGCCGCCCGCCGTCCCCGTTACGCCCCTCTTCGCGGATCTCCCGGATGACGCCCTTTTGCGACTCGGCGTGCCGCCCCTGGTGCTCGACCGGGTCCGCGCCCTCGCGAGCGTGCCCGACTTCGAAGCGATGGGCCAGTCTGAGGAACTGCCGCCCGAGGCCTATGAGAGCCTCGGATTCTGGCGCGCGGGCTACACCGTGGACGAGATCATCGCCGAGCGCCTGGGCCGGTACGCCACGGATATTCCGGTGGCTATCGATCCCGACGACTTCGCCGCCGCGCTCGACAAGCCCGAGACGCGAGCGCGATTCCGGGTCGTGACGGACGATGCCGAGCTCGCCCGGATGCTCGAGGCACCCACCGAGCTGTGGCGCGTGTTCCTGCACACCTCGCAGCAGCGCCTGGTGCAGCAGAAGGCCGAGGGGCCGCGGCGCGTGCTGGGGGGCGCCGGCACGGGGAAGACCGTGGTCGCCATGCACCGGGCGGTCCACCTCGCGCGCGCGGTCTTCTGCGGGGAACACGACCGGATCTGGTTCACGACCTTCACGCGGAACCTGGCCGAGGACATCGCGGCGAACCTCGATCAGCTCGTGTCGGGCCCCGTGCGCGATCGCATCGAGGTCACCTCGCTCGATGCCTGGGTGCTGCGGTTCCTGAATGGTCAGTCGCGCGACGTGCGACGGAGCTACGCCTTCCGGGACAATCCCGTGGTGAAGGCGGCGTGGGAAGGGGCCTGCCAGGCCGCGCCCGACCATCTGTCGGAAGCGTTCGTGCGCGATGAGTTCCAGCAGATCGTTCTCGAGCACGCGCTCACCACCGAGGATGACTATCTGCGGTTCCCCCGGAAAGGACGCGGGACG